>JAIPBJ010000101.1 GCA_021739625.1 Flavobacteriales bacterium
CAGTTCCCTATCTGCGGTCGATGTTCAGTTTCGAGAATCCGGGAACGGGCCATTTCCTCATCGCATTGGCAGGCACCACAGCGCTGTTGCTGATCTTGGAGACCGTCAAATTCGCAAGGCTGCGCTTGGCGGCCAGACGCAGGCACCATTGACCGTTGGCCAAGGGTCCATTGGCCCTTGCCACATAGATAGGATGACAGGTGCCGCATGGAAAGTCCATTGGGTTCATATTCACCTTCGAGGCGGACAATCTGATCTTCATCACCTTTCCAATGGGCAGGGTGCACAACCTTCGCCAAAGAAACCGAACCAGATGAGAGCTTGGATCCTCATAATGTCATTGGCCGTGGCCGCATCAGGTTGCAGGTCCGAGGGCGGGGGGCATCTGCAATCCACCATGACATACGAGATATCCAACACTGGCAAGAACAGCGATATGACCGGAGTGACGGATGAGCGCTACGACCAGTTCGGTGCCTTCATCACCAGTATCACACCAAGCAGGTTTGTAGGCAAGTTCCTGCATGTGCGCTACTCCAACCGAGTAGAGGGCCAACCGCCCGGTGAGGAGTTCAACCTCGATCTGGTCGATAATCAACTCGACATTGCCAGCCCCATGCGCATTGCCGATTTCACCAACAACGCCTCGGTCACCTTCGCCCCAGAGGGCGCTGAGGTGCGCGCCACTACAGAACTCAAATACTTCATGTTCATCGCCCTCTTCTGGTATCAGGAGCTGGAACTTCCTGAGCAGTACGCCCCTTTTCAGGGCGGCATGCTGCAGTACCTCAACTTCGACAACGGCATTGCCGAAAACTTCGATGGTCACACGATGGGCGCGGTGAAGGAGGGCAACTTCCTACGCGCAAGTCACGAGAATTTCATGGAGCCCATTTTCGAGAGTGTATGGACTGGGCATGACAGCCTCCAACCCATGCAGGCACAGTTCTACGTGTTCGGCAACACCGATTCCACCTGGGTCTTCTATGCCGAACAGCCGCCCACCTTTTCCAACGACAACCCCATGGCTCAGGGCGGCTATGTAATCCGGAGCGACAGGTATGTGCCCACCACCATCACCGTCATTCCCGAGGGCGAGACGCGCACCATACGCGCCACCATGAGCTTCAACACTACCGAGCTGATACACATCTATGCAGGGGCGGACAACACCCCCTACACCTCAGACGACATATTCGTGTATGCCCCACGCTTCTGGGAGCGCATATCGGTAGCGTTGGAATACGACTGAAGCGAGGCTACTCAGAAATATCAGCAGCCACCCAGTTCCTCACCATCTGAAGTCCTTGGGGGGTGAGCAGACTTTCGGGGTGGAACTGCACTCCGCACACATCGAACACAGCATGGCGTATGGCCATCACCTCACCGGCATCGTCCACGGCAGTCATGCGCAGCTCGGCAGGCAGCGTGGCGCGGTCGATGACCCATGAATGGTAGCGGCCCGTGTCCATGCGTGTGGGCAGTCCACGGAAAAGCGGCTCGTGGACATCAGTCACCACAATGGGAATGGCCACCCCGTGCAGCACCCTGTCCAGATTCTTGAGCCTTGCCCCAAAGGCCTCGCTTATGGCCTGATGGCCCAGACACACGCCCAGAATGCGCTTGGTGGGCGCATAATGGCGGATGAGTTCGGGCATGATGCCTGCATCTTTGGGAAGTCCCGGCCCGGGCGAAAGCACAATGGCATCGAAGGCCGCCACCTCCGCCAAAGTGATGGCATCATTGCGCCTCACGGTCACATCATCGCAGAACTGCTCCACGTAGTGTACCAGATTGTAGGTGAACGAATCGTAGTTGTCGAGGATAAGCGTTCTCAAACCCTTGGTTGCTCTACTGAAAACGGATGAATGGAAAATGGAGGATCGGAATGGACGATGAAGGAACAGGGATACGGTTCCCATTCTTCCATTCTCTGAGCGTCTTCAAAAGGCCCGGCTTTTCTTCTTCCACTCCACCACGTCCAGCTGATAGACCACGCCCAGTCGGAACATGAACACGGGTTCGAAATGGGTGAAGGGATGCTCGGAAGTACGCTGGTCGGCATAAGTCGGATTGCGCGACTCGATGGACACGACATCGCCATAGCTGCCCGGGCCGGCCCCTATGCCCAGATGTGCAAAGAAATTGCGATGGATGTTGCCCCGCACCCCGATGCCTAAATGGTGGGCAAGGGTGTGATTCTCCGCATCGCGAACAGCCCCGTACACGTCTCCGTCAACGGTGGTCACCTTCACTTCTCTGCGCACCCCGTGAAACCCATAGTTGAGGTCATAGAACAGATAGGGGGCGAACATGCGGTGGCTGCCAATGGGAAAGAAGCTGTAGGTGAATGCTGCGCCCAGCCGTGCCCAGTTGTCGGGATGCGTGAAGAGGTCGTGATGCCAGATGTGCGTGCTAAGGGCAAAGGCGTGCTTGCCTCTGGTATGCACCACCCCTGCGCTGATGACACCGCTCTCGGTATAGGACAGCAGCCCATAGTTCACCTCTATGCCCCATTGCGGCACGGGCCGGGCGGCCTTCACCGTGTCGTTGCCCTGCGCCAGCACAGCAGCATACTGCAACATCATCAACAGGAAAACGCACCCTTTTGCCATCCTTCAGAATGAGGTTCCAAATAAACGTACTTTCACGCCTCCGAAAAAACAGACCCCTGCCATGCCCCAAGCCACAGCCGACCTCTGCGACAAGCACATTGACCGCCTTCAGGTGCTCGACCCGATGCTCACCGATTTTGGTGGATTTGGCCTGTTCGAGGGCGAAATTCACACATTGAAGGTATTTGAGGACAACTCGCTGGTGCGCACAGCCCTGGAAAAGGACGGCACGGGCAAGGTGCTGGTGATAGACGGTGGCGGCTCATTCCGCTGTGCGCTCGTGGGCGACCAGTTGGCCGCATTGGCCGTGGAACACAACTGGCGAGGCATGATCGTCTATGGCTGCGTGCGCGACATCCGCATGATGATGGAGATGGAGTTGGGCATCAAGGCATTGGCCTCCACACCTGTCAAAAGCATCAAGCGCAATGAGGGACAGGAGAACATCACCGTGCGGTTCGGTGGCGTGGACTTCATTCCGGGCCACTACCTCTATGCCGATGAGGACGGGGTGGTTGTGGCCGAGTGTCCGCTCATCTGACCGCCTACCTTTGCGCTGTGCGCCTGCTTCTCTCCATTGCATTCACGTTGATATTGCTGTGCCCCGCACTTGGGCAGCAGAACGTGTTGACGGCCGGCCTCCAGTTTCAGCCCATCTTCCCTGTGTCGTTCCTCAACACGGCCGATCAGGAAGTGCGCAACTCGCAGGGCACTGTCACCACACTGCTCTCGCCCAAGTTCAGCTTCTCGGCTGGCATGGTGGTACGCTGGGGATTTCATAAAAGGCTTTCGTTGGAAACGGGCATCAACTTCGTGCAGCGCAACTACGATGTCACCCTGAGCACCGACACTTTCTCCGGCACATCCGATTTCACGATCATCGGCTATGAGCACCCCATCAAACTGCTGGTGTTCGTGCGCCTGGCCGACAAGCTCTTCATGAATGCCGCTGGTGGGGTGCAGCTCACCTTCTTCCCTTCCGACATCTTCACTTCCGACACCTATTTCCGCCATTCAGGTCTGCGGCTCGGGGTCGGACAGTTCCTGCACGGGGGCGGAATCGCCAATCTGGGCCTTGAATACCGCACCAAGGGCGCGGGCTACTTCTATCTGGGAGCCACCTATCACGTGGGCTTTGGCGACATCTATCGCAGCAAATTCCAATATGTGAGCGATGATGTGCAGAGCGAGGCCATGCCCATCTGGCTCAACGGCAGCTATCTCACCTTCGATGTGCGGTATTTCTTCCACTCCATGCCATTGGAACGCAAGGAGGGAAAGAAGAAGAAAAAGTCGAGGAAGCAGAAACTCAACGATGCCGAGCAGGCCGACTGAGCCCTGTGCTGATGTTGATTTCCGGTTGATGGAATGTCGTTCCAAAGTCTTCGCTACGTTCAATGGCATGGTATATTCGCGCCCTTCCATTCTGCATAAAATCAAAGACCATGAAGAAACTGCTATCCACCATTTCACTTTGCGCCCTTGCCTCGGCAACCATTGGACAGAACATCGAATCAGAGAACTTTGACGCGTGTTCGCTTCCCACAGGCTGGACGAACACTGCGGTGCAAGGCCCCAACACATGGCTTTTCGGTGCATCGGCCCCGGCAGGTGGAAGTGTGGACGGCACCTGTTTCGCCTACATAGATGACGATGCGCTCGGAAGCGGTGCAGCGGCCCTCATTGCCGACCTCGTCACACCCGTGTACGACCTTTCGGGCTATGGCAATGCCGAGTTCAGGTTCGACTACATCTTTGAGGACATTGCCGCTTCATTCCTCACCGTCTCCTTTTGGAACGGTACATCATGGGATGTGGTGTGGACAGAGAACAGCGACCCGGGATGTTTCGGGTTCTATCCCGACTGTGCTCCACGGCAGGCGGCCATTTCATTGGCCGGCTATCTGAATGCCGATTTTCAAGCCAAATTCACCTACAACGACAACAACAGTTGGGCATGGTGGGTGGCCATCGACAATTTCGCCATCTATCTGCCTCCCGCAGTGGACGGTCAATTGGTGAGCATCACGGCACCCGCCAATGGCTGTGGTCTGGAAAATGAGTCCATTAGCATTGCAGTTTACAACAACGGTCAGAACGACATCACCACCATTGACGCTGGCTATGCGGTGGACGGTGGCGCATGGGTCACAGAGACCTTCACAGTGAGCATCGCGCCCGGAGCCACGGACACATTGACCTTTGCCACATTGGCCGACCTCACTGCGGTGGGCACCTTCGACCTTTCGGCCTATATCGCCCTGGTGGACGATGCCGATGCGGACAATGACTCTGCCTCAGCAAGCGTTATCAACATTCCTGTGCTTGGGGCCACACTCCCCTATTTCCAAGACTTTGAAAGCGGTGACGGTGGATGGGTTCCCGGTGGAGTGGCCAGCACTTGGGCACTCGGAGACCCCACAGGAGTGTTCATCGATACTGCTTTCTCGGGTGTCAATGCATACGTGACCAATCCCGCAGGGCAGTACAACAACAGCGAGAATTCCTACATCGAGTCGCCTTGCATGGACTTCTCGTCCCTTGTGGTGGACCCCGTGCTTCGTTTCAAGCACATCTTCGTCACTGAGAACTGCTGCGATGAAGGTTGGGTTGACATCTCCTTTGACGCAGGCACTACTTGGGCCCGTCTCGGCACCGCTGGCTCTGGCGACAACTGGTATAACAACACCTTCAACAACTGGTGGAACGGGAACTCGGGCAATGCCACCGAATGGCGCACGGCCGCGCACCTCTTGGACGGTGCCGCTGGAGAATCATCGGTGAAGGTCCGTTTCTTCTTCAGTTCTGACGGTTCTGTGTTGGAAGAAGGCTTCGGTGTCGATGATATTGAGATATTCGAACAGCCGGCCATCAATGCCGGGGTCATTGAGGTGATCAGCCCGGTCACAGGCTGTGGCCTTGGCGACAGCGAGGTAACTGTGGTCATAGAGAACTTCGGTGAGGCCGGCCTCTCCAACTTCGGTGTGGTGTATGATGCGGGCAATGGCCCGGTAACGGAGCAGTACACAGACCTGCTGGTGGGCGGACAGACCGACACCTTCACCTTTGCCACCCTGCTCGACCTTTCGGTGAACACCACCTATACGCTCATCGCCTATACCGATGTGGTGGACGATGGTGACAGTTACAACGACACGTTGCACGTTAGCATCACCAACAGCCCGCTGGTGGGCGGTCTTCCCTACTTCGAGGACTTTGAGGCCGATCAGGGCGGTTGGTATTCTGAAATTGCAAGCGGTGATTTCGACTCGTGGCAGTGGGGCGAGCCTGTCGGTACTTTCATTGACACGGCCAATTCGGGCATCAATGCCTGGGTGACCAATCTCGCTGGGCAGTAGCAGAACAATGAGAACAGCTACATCATATCTCCCTGCTTCGACTTCAGCGGGCTTGTGCTCGACCCTATCCTCAGCTTTGCACACATCTACAACACAGAGAGCTGCTGCGATGAGGGCTGGGTGGACGTGTCCATAGACGGTGGCGTGACATGGAACAAGGTCGGCAACTTCGGGGAAGGCGAGAACTGGTACAACAACACTTTCAGCAACTGGTGGAACGGAAACTCTGGCAATGCCACCGAATGGCGCAATGCCAGCCATTTCTTGGACGGTGTAGCAGGTGAGTCTGCTGTCCGCATCCGTTTCTTCTTCAGCACGGACGGTTCTGTGCTGGCAGAAGGTTTTGGTGTAGATGATGTGAGGATTGAGGAGCAGCCCGCCACCAACGGTGCGCTCATTGCCATCGGTGCGCCTGTTTCGGGCTGTGGGCTCGGTGCTGCCGAGGCCGTGACTGTGACCGTGGCCAACGTGGGCGCAGAGAACATCGACCCGGTCTCTATCAGCTATCAGGTGAACGGTGGTGCCATCGTCACGCAGGAATGGACAGCGACCATGGTCTCTTTCGACACTTTGGACTTCACCTTCGATGAGACCCTCGACCTCAGCGTTGCCGGTGACTACACCATCACAGCATGGTTCAATGTTCCCGGTGATGGCAACAGCACGAACGACACGCTGAGCATTCTGGTGCAGTCGGTGCCCACCCTCAGCAATGTGCCCTACTTCATCGACTTTGAGAACGGGACTGGAGGCTGGACAGGCACTGGCACCAACGGGGCATGGGAACTGGGCGACCCTGAAGGCAACCTGATCGACACGGCCTTCAGCGGTGTGAACGCTTGGGCCACCAACCTCAGTGCGCTCAACTATCTGAACGGTCAAGTGTCCTACCTCACATCGCCCTGCATCGACTTCAGCAATGTGAGCGATGACCCCATCATGGAGTTTGCCATCATCTTCAACACAGAAACAGGTTGGGACGGAACCGTGCTTGAGGTCTCAACCGATGGCGGCACCAACTGGTCGGTGCTGGGCACGGTGGGTTCGGGCATCAACTGGTACACCAACACGACAGACAACTGGTGGGACGGCCAATCGGGCGGCAACAGCACGTGGGTCATCGCCAAGCACATCCTTGAAGGTGTGGCGGGTGAATCGACCGTGCGTGTCCGTTTCAATTTCATGTCTGACGGTTCTGTGAATGGCTATGAGGGTGCTGCGGTGGACGACATCAGCATCTACCCGCAGCCACAGCTCGACCTTGCTGCCGTGTCGTTCGATGGCCCGGGCGATGGTTGCAACCTGAGCAATGGACAGGTCACCTTCACCTTCTGGAACCAAGGACTGGAAACGGTGTCAGGTTTCACAGTGGGCTTCTCGGTCGATGGCGGGGCCGTGCAGACAGAGACCGTAGCGGCTTCGCTCGCACAGGGCGACACGCTCACCTATACCTTCACTGCGCAATATGCCGACCTCAGCGCTGAGGGCACGCATACCATAGACGTGATGACCATGCTGGCAGGCGATGAGCATCTGGTGAACGACTCGGTGCTCGGCAGCACGCTGATCAACTATGGGGCCAACACCTCGTTGACGCAGGGCATTCAACCGAGTGCGGCTGTAAGCGATCTGCTGCCGAACGGCACAACATCCACCATCTATTTCTGCGGCATTCAGTCAGGTCTCAGCTCTGGATGTTTCACCATTGGCGATGTGACATTGGGATCGATCGCACACACGTTCATGAGCGACATGGTCATCTGGCTCATCTCTCCGGCCGGTGACACTGTGCTGCTGAGCGCCAACAACGGTGGATCGGGTCAGAACCTTGCCAACGTGGTGTTCAACGACAGTTCGACCAACGACATCACGTTGCAAACGGCCGGCATCGCCCCGGGCACTTATGGCCCGCAGGACGAGAACGGGTTCAGCACGTTCTATGACGGACAGGATCCCAATGGCGGTTGGACACTGTGGATCCAGGACCAGTATTTCGGTGACCAAGGTGTGCTTGAAGACTGGTCGATGCAGTTCGTTGACAACAGCCCGGTGGTCTCTTTGGCCTATTCCGACACCACCATCTGCCTCACCCACGAACTGGATGTGACCGTTGATGGCACCTACGACTCCTATCTGTGGAGCACCGGCAACAACACGCAGACCGCCACGCTGTTCGGCAATATCCTCGGGCTGGGCCAACACGAGATCTACGTGTCGGTGGACCAGGACGGTTGCAGCGGCACAAGCAACAGTTTCACTGTGACGGTCGATGCATGCATCGGTGTGGAGGAGAACGGTGGATTCGCCTCGGTGGCGCTTTATCCGAACCCGAACAACGGCCTGTTCTCCCTGAGGGGCGAAATGGAGAGTGCTGCCGATGTCACCATCACGGTAATGGACCTCACCGGCCGTCAGGTGGCTGCAAGCATGATGGTCGCCAACGTACGGACCTTCAACGTTCCGCTGAACCTGACAGGACTTGCCAATGGGCTGTATATGGTGCGGGTTCAATCTGCGAGCGGAGAGACCACCGTACGCTTCTCCAAGCAGTAGGCCGTCCAATTGATGAAAGACCCCGGATGGCCGTGCTGTCCGGGGTCTTTTGTTTTATTGGAAATTGAAAATGGCGTGACCGACCTTTGACCCCCAACTTCCAACTCCGAACCCCCAACTCCCAACTCCGAACTTCCAACTCCGAACTTCGCGCTTAAAAACCATCGCCCATGACCAACCGCATCACCCAACTGTTCGGCATCCGGTATCCCATCATTCAGGCCGGGATGATATGGTGCAGCGGCCATCGGCTGGCGAGTGCGGTGAGCAACGCGGGCGGGCTGGGCATTATCGGGTCGGGGAGCATGTATCCCGATGTGCTGCGCGAGCACGTGCGCAAATGCAAGCTGGCCACCGACCGCCCCTTTGCGGTGAACCTTCCCCTACTCTATCCCGACACCGAGAAACACCTGCAGACCATCATTGATGAGCGTGTGCCCATCGTTTTCTCGTCTGCGGGAAATCCGAAGAAATGGACACCGCTGCTCAAAGAACATGGCATCACGGTGGTGCATGTTGTGGCCAGTTCACTTTTGGCGAAAAAGTGCGAGGATGCGGGCTGCGATGCCGTGGTGGCCGAAGGCTTTGAGGCCGGTGGGCACAATGGCAGGGAGGAGACCACCACCATGGTGCTCATTCCGCAGGTGGTGCGCGAGGTGGGCATCCCGGTGATCGCTGCGGGCGGCATAGGCACAGGGCGCGGCATGTTGGCGGCCTTCGCGCTGGGGGCCGAGGGCGTTCAGATCGGCAGCCGCTTCGTGGCCAGTCCCGAAAGCTCGGCCCACGGCCTTTTCAAACAGGCAGTGATCGATGCCAAGGAGGGCGACACCCGCCTGAGCCTGAAAAAACTGGTGCCCGTGCGCCTGCTAAGGAACCGTTTCTTCGAGGCGGTGAAGGCACTGGAGGACCGGGGTGCCGAGGGTGCCGAACTGCTCGAACTGCTGGGCCGTGCCCGTGCCAAGAAGGGCATGTTCGAGGGCGATATGGACGAGGGCGAACTGGAGATAGGCCAGATCTCGGCCTACATAGATGCGATGAAACCCGCTGCCGACATCGTGAAGGAGATCGTGGACGAGTTCAACGCGGTGAATGCCGAACTCGGAGGGCAGCGGTTGTGAGAAGGAAGTGGGACCGTAATCGAATCTGAACCTCCGCTTCCTACCAGTCCTTGGCCCTGCCGGGGCCTTATGCCAGGCATGCGATGGTTCGGCCCTGTTGCGGCCGCTCCCCTCCATCCTTTTCCACCCATTTGCTGAAACCCGCTCCCAGAGCCTGCACGACAACCATAGTCGCGCGGCAGATGCGTCCATGCTTAAGCATGGGTTCATAGCTGGCGCGGCATACGCATCCATGCACGTGCATGGGTGCATAGCTGGCGCGGCATACGCATCCGTGCAAAACCGTCTTTCCAACAGTAAAACTCAATTCCTCATCCTTCATTGACCCGAACACCAGAACACCATGGACGAGCCTTGGCACTACCAGCAGCCGCACGGCTGCGCCCCGAGCCTATTATTCACTGCCCTCCTCGGCAGTATTCCCCAATGAAGCCCCGCCACCCCTTGGTGCGCGGGGCTTTCTTACATCTCACCCCTTGATGAACCCGCCACCGATCACATCATTGCCGTCATAGAACACGGCCGACTGCCCGGGGGCGATGGCGCTCACCTCTTCCATGAAACGCACGGTGACCTCGGTGCCCTGCTGCGAGATCCATGCCTTGCTGCCTGCGTGCTTGTAGCGCACCTTGACCATCGCCTCCATGTTGTCGGCAATGCTGGCATACTTCTGCAGGTTGATGTCGCGCACGGTCATCCCGGTCTTCAGCAGCTCCTGTTCGGTGCCGAGGGTCACGGTGTTGGTGTCGGGATGGATGGCGGTCACATACATCGGTTCGCCCAGCGCGATCTCCAGCCCCTTGCGCTGGCCTATGGTATAGAAAGGGTAGCCATGGTGCCTGCCGAGCACTTTGCCCGAGCTGTCCACAAAATCGCCCCCGTCCACACGCTCCTCCAGTCCGGGCACCTTGCGCTTGAGAAAACCACGGTAGTCGTTGTCGGGAATGAAGCATATCTCGTAGCTCTCGCTCTTGCGGGCGAGGGTCTCATAGCCAAGGTCGAGGGCCATCTGCCTGATGTCCTTCTTGTGCATTCTGCCAAGTGGGAATATGGTGCGGGCCAGATTCTGCTGGCTCAGTCCCCATAGCACATAGCTCTGATCCTTGCTGGCGTCCAGCCCCTTCGAGATGATGTAGCGGCCTCCCTCCTGCCGCACCTGCGCATAGTGGCCGGTGGCGATGAACTGGCAGCCCAGCTGGTCGGCCCTGCGCAGCAGCGCATCCCACTTGATATGCGTATTGCACAGCACGCATGGATTGGGCGTGCGGCCCGCCATATACTCGTCCACGAAGTTGTCGATGATATGGTCCCCGAACTCGCCCCTGATGTCGATGATGGTGTGCGGAAACCCATGGTCAACGGCCAGTTGGCGCGCATCGTTGATATCATCGAGGCTGCAACAGCCCGTGGTGCGGGTGTTGCCGCCTGCCGAGGCATAGTCCCATGTTTTCATGGTCACCCCTATCACCTCATAGCCCTCTTTGTGCAGCATGAGGGCCACGACACTGCTGTCGAGCCCACCGCTCATTGCCACCAGTACCTTGCCTTTGCCCACCTTATTATTGATTATTGTTTGTTGATGATTGCAAATTGATTTCCCAACGCAATGGGTGAAAGGATGGGAACAGCGATGTCACCCCCCTCGAAGGTTAGCAGACCGAAGATTGTCCGTGGCACATTGCCGATTCACCTGGCCTTCTCCTTCCAGTCCACGGTGCTCTTCAGCTCCCCGTTCTCCCATATCTCGACCCTGTCGGTGCTGCCATCCTCCTTGTAACAGGTCAGTTTTCCGTTGAGCACACCCTCGGTGAACCAGCCCTTCAGCTTCAATTGTGTCCCCACCAGTTCCTCGGTCACCTCATCGGGGCCGCCCATCGTGCCGGGGGTCACAGTGGTCTTGAACTCGCCCTTGTCATACCACTCCTTGAACTCCCCGTTCAGTTTGCCCTTCTTGTAGGAATGGATGCTCTTGGGGATGCCACTGCCGTAGAACTCCTCAAAATCCCCATTCTGTGGCCGGGTATATTTCAATATGCCGTTGGAATAACTGTCCTGCGTGCGCAGCGAGCCATTGAGGTTGAACATGAGCCAGGTGCCAATGCGCAGCCCATCGGCATAGTTGCCCTGCACCTTGGGTTTGCCATCGTCCTGCCATATCTTGAATGGGCCGTCCAGACTGCCGTTCTTGTAATTGGCCTCTATCCACGGTCGGCTGTTGCCAAAGAACTTGTTCCACGGCCCGTGCTTCACGCTGTCGCGGAAGTGCGTCTCCTCTCCCAGCTGTCCACTGTCGAGATAGATGCGTTGCGCCCCGTGCAGCAGATTCTGCCGGTAGGTCTCTTCAAGCACAAGCATTTCATTCTCGTTGAAATACTGCCAAAGGCTGTCCTTCTTCTGATTGCGATACACCCCCTTGGCCTGGATCTTCCCGTTGGGGTGATAATGGTGCGAGGCCACACTGCCATCGGGCGCATGGTTGTTGGTGGCCTTCAGCTTGCCATCAGCGAAATAGTATCTGAAGAGCCCGAGAGGACGGTCGTCCTTGAATTCGCCCTCGTAGCGCACCTGCCCGTTGGGATGCACCTGCCTCCACGGCCCCTGCTTGCGGCCCTTGGCATCGGTGATGTTGGTCTCCTGCCCAACGGCCGTATGGCCCGCAGCAAGCAGAAGGATCGAGAAAAGGACCGGGAGTCTCCAGAAGGCCATCAGGTCGGCAAAGTTATGGGAGCAGGCGGATACACATTCTGCACCTGCCCACACTTCTTCTCAACGGTCCGGAACGGGGAACATTTCCGTGCGACTGCCCATGGCCGCTCCTGCCCATCAGATTCCGAGTTTCTTGCGCACATCCTTGGGCAGTGCGTCCTTGTGCAGCAGAATGTTCATGGTCTTGTAGCGGGCGTAGGCCATGGACGCATAGAAATAGCCGTCCAGTTCGTTACGCTCTGTGCCCCACGAGTTCTTCACGATCAGATACTTTTCTCCGTTCTGATCCTCGGCAAGCCCGGTCACGTGCATACCGTGGTCATCTGTGGTCTCGAAATTGTCGAAGGCCAGTTGGCGCTCCTCCTGCGACACCCAGCGCTGTTTGACGGGCGCTGTGAATGCATCGCCCACCTTGTCGGCACCGCTGTCGTTATAGTACTTGCTGTCGCGGCCTTTCTTCTTGATGGTGCTTTCGTCCTCGGGCGAAATGGCCAGACCATCTTTGAAAGCAAAGCCCTTCTCGCTCACATCTGCGCCCCATGCAAAGGTGTGACCGCTCTTCAGGGCATGCTCCATGATCGAGGTCAGTTCGTCCAGCGGCACGTTGTAGCACTGTCCGAACGCCCAGTTGTCGGGTATCTCAATGACGAACGGCCTGTAGAACGGATGGTGTGTATAGGAGGTGATGGCCACATAG
>JAIPBJ010000102.1 GCA_021739625.1 Flavobacteriales bacterium
GGCATACTGAGCCCCGAGTCTGAAGTGCAGGCCATCTTCCCCCTATCGTTCATCCTGGTCCATCCGAGGGATATTGTCAGTGGCGAATTCTTCTGGGTGTATGAACGGGACGAACGGAAATATATCGTGGTGGCCGATTGCACAGGCCATGGCGTGCCCGGGGCACTGATGAGCATCATTGGCAACAATCTGCTCAACCAGATCATCATTGATGAGCGTTTCGAAAATCCGTCCACCATACTTGAGCAGTTGGACATCCGCCTCAAACTTGCCATAAAAGGCGACCACACTGAGGTGCATGACGGCATGGACCTTGTCCTGTGCATCATAGACGGTGGATACTACGAGCTTCACTATGCCGGGGCATTCCGCCCGCTGTTCATCACAGACTCCGAGGGCCAGATCCAAGAGCTGACGGCCGACCGCCAATCCATAGGTGGCCGAGGTGACGAAGAGCGCAAGCATTTTGCCACCCAGCGTTCGCCCATCATTGCCGGGCAGCGCATCTATCTCACCTCAGACGGGTACTATTCGCAGTTCGGAGGGCCCGAAGACAAGAAGTTCATGAAAGCGCGCTTCATGTCCACATTGCAGATCATTCAGCCTCACGCCATGGCCGAACAGAAGGCCCTGCTCCGCAATGCACTCTCCGCATGGCAGGGCACTGCCGAGCAGGTGGACGATGTGCTGGTCGTGGGCATACAGCTCTGATTCCAATTTAACTGCTGGATGCAGTGCAGACCCACTTGCGGGCCGCTATTGGAGCCTGTTCTTCAACGCGTCCTATGTGGTCCATGTGGTCAGAAATTCCTCGATTCGTCAATATCCATCATCTGCACATCGCGGCACGATCCTTGCCCTGCCATCCGCATCCGTTCAATCGCGCCACATTCGTAGATTCGTACGCGTTCGCAATTCGTTGATTCAAATTCGCTGATAACCATGAGAACCCTGCTCATTCTCCTCCTCACCACCTCTGCCGTCTTCGCCCAGAAGGACGTGCAGACCATCACCATCAAGACCTCTGCCGTGTGCGACATGTGCAAGGAGACCATAGAGAAGGAGATGTCATTCACCAAGGGCGTCACGGCCGCCACGCTCGATGTGAAGACCGCCATCCTCACCGTTTCCTACAGGACCACCAGAACCGACCCGGCCACCATCCGCAAGGCCGTCAACAAGGTGGGCTACGATGCAGACGACAGCCCGGCCGAACCCAAGGCCTACGACAACCTCCACCACTGCTGCAAGAAGGAAAGCCATTAGCAGTGCCCTGACCTTCGGTCATAGCAGGGCCTGGCCCACTGCTCAGAACCCCATTTCTGCCTTCACCTCACGGATGGCCGCTACAAGCTGCGCCACCTGGGCCACGTATATCCTACCGATGTTGCCGATGCGGAAACAGTCGCCCTGCGTCAGTTTGCCCGGATAGATGGCAAGGCCGCGATCATTCAGCCTGTCGTAGAATTCCTTGAAGTCGAACCGCTCGCTTTTCGGATAGCGGAACGTGGTGATTATGTGCGTCTGCTTCTCTTTGGGCAGGTATTCCTCAAAGCCCAGACTCGCCATGCCGGCCGACAAGGCAGCATGATTGGCCGCATAGCGCGCAGCACGTCCTTCGACACCTCCTTCATCGTGCAATTCGCTGATGGCCTGATGGTAGGCGAGGAGCGCATGTGTGGGCGGTGTGAAACGAAACTGCCCATCGTTCTCCAAGCCCTTCCATTGTGCAAAGAGATCGAGGCTGAGGCTGCGGGCGCGGCCTTCGCATTCCAGCAGTGCAGCTTTTGATGCCAGAATGAAACTGAACCCGGGCACGCCTTCAATACACTTGTTGCTGCTGGAAACAAGGAAGTCGATGTGGCAGGCCCGCATGTCGATGGGAATGCCCCCGAAACTGCTCATGGCATCCACGAAATAGTGCTTGCCATGGCGGGCCACCACTGCGCCATAGTCCTGAATGGGGTTGAGGATTCCAGTGGTCGTCTCGCAATGCACCGCAGCAATGTGGGTAACGGAAGGATTGGCGTTCAGGAAATCGTTCAGCGCATCGACCGATGGCACTTCATTCTCCGCACATTCCAACACATCGTGGCGAATGCCGTGGATGCGGGCCATCTGAGCCATCCGTTTGCCGTAGGCACCATTCACCAGCAGCAGCAGATGGCCGTCCTTGGCGATGGCACTGCTGATGACAGTCTCGATGCCGAAGGTGCCCGCCCCCTGCATGATGACGCAATCGTAGCCCGACTCCTGACCGACCTC
The DNA here is from genome assembly GCA_021739625.1 of Flavobacteriales bacterium. Classification (GTDB taxonomy): domain Bacteria; phylum Bacteroidota; class Bacteroidia; order UBA10329; family UBA10329; genus UBA10329. The sequence goes on from JAIPBJ010000102.1 coordinate 2,266, forward strand.
CGCAAGTGCAATCAGACTGGAGCGGATGGATCGCACCAACGCTATGAACTCATGGTCGCGCGAGCCGAGGTCGCGGAGCATGGCCTGTTTGACGGTGAGCGATGTGGTGAGCGGACCGGGCGTGAAAAGGAGTTTGTCGGACATGGAAAGGGGTTAGGTATTAGAATGGGATTCCACCATAGAATGATACATGTTGTAGCCATGGAAGCATGTAAAAAATTCCATCCCCCTTGAATTTCCGTGGTTCCGTGGCCAAGTCGTGTTGTTACTCAGGCATGCCCTTCACACCCGCATTTCATGCTTCTTCCTCTGGAAATAGAACAGCGCGGCCGTGGTGAACAGCAACCCACTTGCACTGACTGCATAGCACGCGTAGGTGAAGAAGGTGATCCAGTCCAGTTCGCTCACGAAAAAGTCCTTGTAGAGCAGCACGGCCACACTGCCCAGATATCCGAAAGCATCGGCCAGATAGATGAGGAAACCCGCGTTGCTCGGATACTTGAAGGCGGCAATGAGCCGTTCGAACAGGATGCAGTTGAACGGGATATAGCTGGTATAGGCCCCGAAACCCGTGAGGATGATCCACGGCACCGCCCCCATCGCACCCTGATGATAGAGCCACGTGGATGCTCCCACCACCACCGCCCCGAAAGCGATGATGACGTGGTTCACCATCAGCGCCCGCATGTTGTTGCGGATGAACATGATGGATGCCAACAGACCGAGCACCCCGATGGTCACGGGCACCTCGGTGGCGGTGAAGATGCCGGGCGTTTCGCCAAAGCCGAGGGCGGTGAGCAGTTCGGCCATGAAGTTGTCGCGGAAATCGCGGAAGGCCGTCAGCGCCACATAGAACAGGATGAGCGCGGTGAGACCGAAGGCGAATTTTATGAAGAACGCCTTGCGCTCGGGGCCTTTCATCGGCAGGCGTTCGGTGCGCAGGGCGATGTCCTCTGCATTGGGGTCGGGCAGCAGGCCCAGCATCCAGACGAAAAACACCATGGGCAGGGCGAACACGAGGCCCGTGGCCGCTGGCATCCAGAATTCGGGCACGCCCGCCAGCAGCAGCGATTTGCCCACGGTCTTCACAAATCCGCTGGCGAAGATGAAACTGGCGCAAAGGCCCGCACCCATCAGCTCGGTGTAGCGTCTGCCCTCCAGAAAGCTGAACACGAGGCCCCATACCATGCCCAGTGGAATGCCGTTGAGAAAGAGGAATAGGAACTTGTACTGCACCGGGACCAGTCCGAAACCAATGAGTGCCAGTTCAGATATGCCAACAAGCACCAGAATGCCCAGGCCGCGCCTGTTGCGGCCCATCTCGCTCACCACTTTGATGCCTATGAACTTGCTGAGCGTGTAGCCCATCACCTGTGCAATGACGATGGCCGACTTGAACTTGAGGCCCCACATGTCCTGCACATCATCGTAGCCCGTGGCGGTGAAAGGCTTGCGGAAGGCATACATGCACGAATAGGTGCTGAACGCGGCCACAATGGCATAGACCGAGAGCAGTATGCCCGGTGTGCGTGAAAGCCGTTCGGTAATGGCCTGACCTATCCTGAGAGACACGTGTGCTGTTTGGAGCCGCCAAGTTCACATAATCAGGTCACATGGCACAGGAGGCATGTGTTACGGATATGTGAAGTCCGAAGGGTGCAGAACAAACCGTTGACCCCGACCTCCAACAGACCATTTCCGACAAGACCTTTATCAGGGCACACGACTCATCTTGGTATCGGCACTGCAAGGAACACCCCGAACTCTTCTGGTAAATTGACGCTCACGCGGGCATGCACCGCACCCTGTTCGTCATAGAACGTGGCCGATGGCGCCAATGGAACGATGGCCTCATGCCAGACATTGGGGTGGATATAGAGGCCATTCCCGCCTTCGACAAGGAACGCCACGAAACGGTTGGGCTGCACATAATCACCGGGCAGCGCCAGGGCGGTGACAAAGGACTCACCGTTCCTTGGAAAGAACAATTGACCACCGTCCGGGTGGTAGTTGGCATGCCATAAGAGCACCTGCCGGGGTCTTTCGGTGCTTTCGGGCCGCGCATCTACAGGATTCTTCGACCATCCGAACAGATACTCGGAGCCGAGCGCGTGGTTCCTGCCACGGAAAAAATCGCCCTCCCAATAGAATTCGAAATCGCCAGAAACGGTACCGGCCTCATCACCGGTGCCCTTGTCCACATGGCGCCATCCTGATGCAGGCCAACGCACAACTTCCACAGGATATCCGGCCAATTCTCGAGGTCGCACCAACCGACCGTAGCCTTTCAGGGATTTTGCTGTGGCCTTCACCATGGGAACAGGATGCCAAGGCAGTACTTTGGGAACCTTGGGATTCAGGTAATCAATCTTCATGTTGCATGTGAAGCCCTTAGAATGCAGCCAGTTTCACGCTGTTTCGTCCGCTTTCATGGGTCACAGAAACGTAAAATATGCCTTTGTGCGAGAATGGGATGGAAATCCTGTTCAGGCTGGCAGCAGCCACATGCTCAGATGTATGCAACGTGCGGCCATCGATTCCGAAGATGCTTATCGTCACCTTTTCTGTTCTTGAAGTCGAAAATTGAGTGATGATGCTATTGCCGTCAGCATAGGCTTTCAGGCCAGTGATGGCCGCAACCTCCACAATGGACGAAGGCGGGCCATAGCTGTAGCACTGCTGCGAGAACGGGAATTTGACAGCATAGCAGAACGGGAAGGCCTGGGCACCACACTCTTCGGGCAGGACATCACCTGCATTGTTCACCGAGGTGATCTGAAACACAAAGCCCTCCAGAGACATGGTAGAGTCCTCATCGAACAGGCGCATCACGCGATACACATCGTTCAGGTCGTGGACATCCGTGCCCGAATTGTAGCCGAGGTTGCTCAAGGTGTCGCAGAATCCTTCGCTGGCAAGGTTGAGCACTTGGCAGCACACCACGTTGTTGAAAAAGATGCTGTCGAGCAGGGTGCGGATCTGCTGGAGGTTGTAGGACACAGGAGTGATGCAGAAGCCCTGTCCTTCAGAAATACCGAAATCCTCAGGATTGAAAACGCCATCATCATCCGCACCCAAGAGTTCGAAACCAAGGATGTCGGCAGCCATCACATTGCTACGTGTGATGGCGAATTCATGGGTGGGCGAATCCGTTCCACTGGGGTTCACCGCGTAAGTGACACCCGGAGTTGACTGCCCCACAGGAACAATGATCTCTGCCTGAACGACCAGCTCACCCGGCACATCACCGCCAGAACAGTTGACCCATTGGGCTTGGCAGAGGAATGGAAATAGGGCAAGGGCTGCAAAAAGTGGGCGTGTTCTCATAGCGGTGGGTTTGAAAGTGCGGCAAAACTGTGGCGGCACCATTATCGTGCTGTTGCCGCAAAACGTTGATGGTATTAGCATTTCGATAAACCATTGACGTATGGGATAACGTTTTGTTAGATCTGGGCTGAAGAGTACGTGACAGCACAACACGTTATTCGCGTTCGAAATGAGGCTATGCACAACCGTGATTTTATTCCTAATGACACTGACCATTGCGAGCGCGCAGGATGTCATGCTATCCGATAGCGGAAGCCCGTCTGTGATGCCCTTGCGGACTGTGCGGTGGAGTGGTGTGCATTTCCGCGAGCGGGAGAAATGGCAGCTCACCGCCTTGGACAGCATGACACTCATAGGGCTTCAGCCTATTTCATCTCACCTCATCGAGCAGTTGTCGGAACTGGAGCGAATCCACGACCGTGATTCGGTGGTCTCGGGCCTACGCAAACTCACTGAAGCATACACCGCCTTGCAACAGAGCGCTCAGCAACCCCGCATCATGGCCGCTATGTTGCCCGATGAATGGTACTCCCGACTCATCTCGTTGGCCGGCAGTTGGCGGCTGGTGCAGTTGAGCCTGCACTTCATCACCGAAGCAGAACGCATTCACCCCAGCGGCACCTACGGCCCACAGAAAAACTGCAAACACCCGTGAAAAACATCTTTACGATTCTACTCCTTGTTCTTTCGTGCAATGTGATGGCCCAGACCGTCATCAGTGGTGTAGTGAGTGATGAAACGGGGCCGCTGCCAGGAGCGAATGTCTTCATAGAAGGCACGACCATCGGCACCAGTACCGATATGGACGGCCGTTTCCGCATTGTGGGTGCGCCAATTGGGAAGCAAAAGCTGAATGTTTCATTCATCGGTTACGAGACTCAAGCGCTTGAGGTAGATGCGAGACCCGGGGCAGTTGACATCGGCAAAGTCGAATTGGCTCAAGGAAAACGGCTGGATGAAGTGGTGGTGAAGGGTGATTTCAGGGGCACCGAGGCCAAGGCCATCAACATGACCAAGATGAGTACGCGCATTGTGAACGTACTCGCATCGGACGGGGTAGGTAAGCTGCCAGACCGCAATGCTGCCGAGGCAGTGCAGCGTGTTCCTGCCGTGGCGTTGGAACGCGACATGGGCGAAGGCCGCTACGTTTCGGTGCGCGGCACACCTACCGATTGGAGTTCGGCCCTGCTCAATGGCGACCGCCTCCCTGTGGCCGATGAGAATGGCGATTCGCGCACCATGGCCTTCGATGTGCTGCCCACAGAATTGATCGAATACATCGTACTGAGCAAGGCACTGACCCCGGATCAGGAGGGTGATGCCATCGGTGGCAGCGTCAATTTCATCACGCGCACCGCACCACGCAGCCGTACATTGGTGGCAAGTGTGGCAGGTGGCTACAATGCGCAGGCCCAGCGGCCCGTGGGCAGCGCATCGCTCATGTGGGGCGACCGCAGCAAGAATGGCAAGTTCGGCTACATCATCAACGGCAACTACTTCAACCGCAGCTACGGCACCGACAATTTCGAAGTGGTCTATGGCAGCAACTACAACCATGGTATCAACCGTTTGGAGCTGCGCGACTATCTCGGCAACCGCGAGACCATCGGGGCCAATTTGAGCGCGGAATATGAGTTCAAGCCCGGCATCAGTCTTCATGTCAAAGGCATTTTTGGGAGAATGGTGGATGATGAGAACCATAGGAAAACGCGTTACAACTGGGCGGTCGGGGCCGGGCAGACCATTCTGTTGCAGAACATCCACAGCATCATGGAGTCGATGCTCTTTGGTGGAGAATTGGGCGGAAAGGTGCGCGCCACCGCACGGCTGTCCATAGAATGGAGAGTGGCCACTTATCACAACCGCTGGGGATTCGGCCCTGTGCCCTTTGACCGTGGGGATGGTCGCAATGGATACCACGTGGTGCAGTTCGAGCGGTTCGGTATCAATTTCACCGATCAGGTGTACATCGACCCGAGCACAGGACAGGAAGTTCCGTTCGATACGCCCGGTGCTTGGCGGCTCAAACTCATCGGTGCCGACCATCCGAGTGAGAACGGGGACAACCCTTACAACATTCAACCCCAATTCTCAGAGGAACTCCGTCCTCAGGACTTCGAGTATTCGGGATCCTACACCGAGCTGAACGAGACCTGGGAGCGCGACCCTATAGTAGGGCAGCTCGACCTGAATTTCACTGCCACCACCAATCTGAAACTGAAGGCCGGGGCCAAGTTCAGAATGAAGGAAGGGTCGCGGAAACTGAGCCTGCACGAATGGTTGCAGGACTACAGCGTGACCACCAACGCCATGCGCCTCACGCAGTTCGACACCGAGCTGTTGGACGAGCGCGGGGGTTTCATGGAAGAGCTGGGCCAGCCTTGGCAGGGCACTTTCATGCCCTTCCTCACCGAGGATGCTCTGGCCAATTTCTACAATACGATCGGTGATTCGCTGCGCGAACGACCCATGAATGCCGACCATCCGCACTACGAGGAATGGGTCGGGAGCCGGTACACCTATCGGGAGTACGTGACTGCGGCATACGTGATGGGCGAATGGGATCTGAGCCGCAAAGTGCAGCTCATAGGTGGACTGCGCATGGAGCACACTTCATTGGAAATGGAGGCCGACACGGTGTTGGAAGGCTATTTCGACCTCGAACAGTTGCGATTCATCTATCCCGTGGAGCAGGTGACATCGACCAGCAGCTATTATTCCTTCCTGCCTTCGTTGCACGTGAATTACAGACCAAAGGACAATCTGAACATCCGTTTCGCCTTTACCCGCAGCCTGCGCAGGCCCAATTTCAATGAGACCAAGCCCGGTGCGCCTGTCATCGACTTCACCGATCTGGAGTTCAACACAGGTAACAGAAACCTTCGTCCCAGCCACAGCTACAACTTCGATCTGATGGCCGAATTCTTCTTCGGAAGCATTGGAATGGTAAGTGCCGGGGTGTTCGGCAAACTGGTCACGGACCACATCTTCGCCACCATGAGTGCAGACGTTGACCAACGCACAGGCATCATCTATAAAAGCTATCAGAATGCGGACGAATCCTACGTGATCGGGGCCGAAGTGCAGTTCAACCGCAGGTTCGATTTCATGCCCGGATTTGCAAAAGGTTTCGGTATCAACGCCAACTACACCTACATCCATTCGCGGATGAATGTGCCGGGAAGGTCGAGGCCACAGCCGCTTCCCCGCCAGGCCGACCACCTTTTCAACGTGGCGTTGTTCTATGAGTTGAAAGGCGTGCAGGCGAGGCTGGCACTCAACTACCGCGGTCCGTATCTCATGGAACTGAACCTTGCGGCCGTGGAGGACAGCGAGGGCAACCGTACTTTGCTGCACGACAATACGGACTATGACATCTTCATGGATGCGTTCCTGAGCATGGACCTCTCGGCATCGTATGCCATCAACAAGCGATGGACAGTATTTGCCGATGCCAACAACCTGCTCAACTGGCAGTATCTGCTGTACCGTGGCAACGACCAACGACCTGTGCAGGCGGAGTACTACTCTGTGCGCGGGCAGATGGGTGTGAGGTTCAGTCTGTGATAACGGAACGGTAATAATAGGGGAACAGTGGACGGATACTTTCGTGCCATCCAAACCAAGCAACTCAACATGAGAAAAACATTACTTGTTGCCCTCGCGGCCCTATTCGCATTGCAGACCTCCGCTCAGGAGAAGAAAGTCCTATTCATCGGTGTGGACGGAGTACGCTCCGATGCTCTACAGCAGGCCAACACTCCCAATTGGGACAGCCTTTGCTCCTCTGGTCTTTACACCTATACCTCTTGGCACGTGGGCATCACCGTGAGCGGCCCCTCATGGAGCAGCATGTTGACAGGCGTGTGGTCTGGCAAACATGGGGTTACCAACAACAACTACACGGGCAGCAACTTCAATGATTTCCCATATTTCGTTACCCGTGCCAAGCAGTATCGCCCCGACCTCAAGGCCGTGCAGGTGACCTCATGGGACCCTATGAGTTCGGCAGTCTATAACGATGGCTGGGACACCAAGATCGTTGTGCCAAGCGATGATGCGTGTGAGGCCGCTGGTATTGCCCAACTGGCCGACCCTGACATCGACATCCTGTTCATTCACATTGACGACTGCGATGCGCAAGGTCATGGCAACGGTTTCAGCCCAACGGTGGCTTCCTATATGAATCAGATCGAGTATGTTGACGGACAGCTGGGCAGGATTCTGAATGCCTTGAAGAACCGCGCCAACTATGCCAACGAGGACTGGCTGGTGGTGATGACCACAGACCACGGAGGCATCGGTACTGGTCATGGAGGCCCGACACGTGTGGAGCGCGAAATATGGTGGGTTGCGGCCGGCCCAAGCGTGCCTCAGGCACAGATCAGCATCGACCTGCCAAGTATTGCAGACCTTTTCCCAAATCCAGCGGACTATCGCACAGCGCCCATGCTCACAGATATTGCAGTGACCGCTTTGGACCACCTGCTCACTCAGAATACCGAGGATTTCATTGCAGAGTGGAGTTTGGACGGTCAATCATGGCTCAACTATTCCACTTACATCGCTGACGCGCCAGAGAATGACCTCGGTATGACCGTATATCCCAACCCGAACAACGGCCAATTTGAAGTGCGCACCACCAGTGGCATCTATGGCAGCGATGTGGCGTGGGAGATCCTCGACATGACCGGCAAGCTGCAACGCAAAGGCCAATCGACTATCAGCAGCACCGAACTGAACATCCCATTCGACCTCACCGACCTGAAGGCGGGCGTCTATACGCTGCGCATGACGGCCGGAGGGAAGTCATCCGTAACGCGTGTGGCTGTGCGCTGACCCGACCGGCCTACCGCATTTCGCGAACGCGCCTTGGGAGGAATCCCTTGGCGCGTTCCTTTTTTCAGGAGACCGCGGCGGACACATCCCCGTAACGCAGGGTCCGATTTCGGGTGGCCGCACATAATGCAAGGTTAACGGCCGCTTAGTCTTGGGGGGTTGTTGGGGGGATACGTTTGCCGCTCATCCTAAACATCCCAGCAATGCGAAAAATACTACTCCCAGTTCCGCTCATCGCGTTGGCCCTCGTTGGCCATGCGCAAGTGACCCTCACTCCCATAGGCAGTTACCAGAGCGGAGGGTTCGAGGGTTCCGCCACCGAGATCGTTGCCTACGATGCCGTGAACTTCCAGCTCTTCTCCACCAATGGTGCTACGGGCAACATCGACATCATCGACATCACCGATCCTACCACGCCTGTCTATGTGTCGTCCATAGACCTTTCGGCTTATGGCAGCGGTGCCAACAGCGTGGCCCTCATGAACGGAGTGGTTGCCGCAGCCGTTGAGGCCAGCAATCCTCAGAACAACGGCAGCGTTGTCTTCTTCGACCTTCAAGGTACGTTCCTTGCCCAGGTCACAGTGGGTGCCATGCCCGACATGATCATGTTCTCCCCCGATGGTTCGAAAGTGCTGACGGCCAACGAGGGCGAGCCCGACACGGAAAACCTGGTCGATCCGCTCGGTTCCATCAGCATCGTTGATATTTCCGGAGGTGCGGCCAATGTGGTGCAGAACGATGTGACCACGCTCGATTTCACGGCCTACAACAGCCTACCCATCGATCCGGCCATCCGCATCTTCGGCAACAATGGCGCATCGTCCGTGGCGCAGGACCTGGAACCTGAATACATTGCGGTGTCAGCGGACTCGGAGACGGCATTCGTCACCATGCAGGAGAATAACGCCTTGGCCGTCATAGACCTCAGTGACAACACCATCACCGCCTTGGTCGCCCTGGGATTCAAGGACCATTCGCTTGCAGCCAATGCCCTTGATGCCAGCGACCGTGATGATGTGGTGAACATTGCCACTTATGACAATCTCTACGGCATGTATCAGCCGGATGCCATCAAGGCCTATTCTTATAGTGGGAGCACCTTCATCGTATCGGCCAACGAGGGCGACTCGCGCGACTACAACGCCTACTCGGAGGAAGAGCGTGTGAAGAACCTTACTCTCGACCCGACCGCTTTCCCGGATGCAGCAGCCCTGCAAGCGGACGAAGTGATCGGTCGCCTCACTGTGACCACCTCCAAAGGCGACAACGACAACGATGGAGACTATGATGAACTGTATGCCTTTGGTGCGCGCTCCTTCTCCATCTGGGATGCGACAGGTGCCTTGGTCTATGACAGTGGTGACGACTTTGAACAGTATTTCGCTCAGAACTATCCGCTGCAATTCAACTCCGACCATACGGACAATGATTCCTTTGACAACCGCAGTGACAACAAAGGCCCAGAGCCAGAGGCGTTGGAGGTCATCTCCTACATGGGCCGCACCATTGCCTTCATCGGTCTGGAGCGCCAGGGCGGTGTGATGGTCTATGACATTACCGACCCCAGCGCTGTGATGTTCCTGGCCTATGCCACCGACCGCGATTTTACGCAGGTTGCAGATGCGACCTCAAGAGGTCTCGGCCCTGAGGATATCAAGTTTGTACCTGTTGCGCTGAGTCCTATCAACGAGAACCTCCTATTGGTCACCAACGAAGTGAGCGGCAGCATCTCCATCTATACGGTCGAAGGTCTTCCTTCTGCACCGCAGGATCCGATGGTGATCACCGAGATCATGTACAATCCACCGGAAGCAGACACTGATTCCTTGGAATTTGTGGAACTCTACAATCCCTCAGCCAACACCATCGACATCTCCGGCTATTACTTCCGCGAAGGTTTCGACTACACCTTCCCACAAGGTACCATTGTGGCCGGCAATGGCTTTGTGATCGTTGCTTCTGACTCGGTGGTGTTTGAGAATGCCTTCGGTATCCCTGCCTTCGAATGGAGCAACAGCGATGCACTTTCCAACAGTGGGGAAGACATCGTGCTGGCCAACTCTTTTGGCCTTCAGATAGATTCGGTGAATTATGACGATGCCGGTCTGTGGCCATCAGAAGCAGATGGAGATGGTTATTCTCTCGTGCTCTGCGATGTGAATGCCGACAACAACGATCCGGCCAACTGGCAGCTTGCCAATGTTGCCACTGGTATCATCGTGAACTCTTTGGAGGTCTATGCCGATCCGGGCGCGCTTTCCAGCTGCATGACCGTAGGCAAGGACGAGATCATCGTCACCACCTTCACTGTGTACCCGAATCCGTCTGCCAATGGGTTGTTCGAAACATCTGAGGCCGTTACGGGCGCAGTCTACTCCATCACAGGTGTGAAGGTGGCCGATATGAACAACGCCAGAAAGATGGATCTCTCCATGCAGCCTGCTGGCATGTATGTGGTACGTACCATCAATGGTGATGTGGTCAGACTGACACGCTGATAATATGGAAGAGAAGCTGAAAGGCCCGTCAATGCAGCTGCATTGACGGGC
>JAIPBJ010000103.1 GCA_021739625.1 Flavobacteriales bacterium
TGGAAGCGCATGGCACTGGTACGAAGGCTGGCGACCCCGTGGAGGCCACAGCTTTGAACGAGGCCCTTTCGGAAGGAAGGAGCGCGGACGACAAGTGTTTCGTGGGTTCTGTGAAGACCAACATCGGCCACTTGGAAGCAGGTGCTGGCGTGGCGGGACTCATCAAGGCCACATTGAGCGTGAACAAGCGCAAAGTGTTGCCCAACCTGCATTTCCATAATGCCAATCCGAAGATCAACTTCGATGAATTGTGTCTGAAAGTGCCTACGAAGGTTGAGGAATGGCCTGCTGGCAAGGAACGCGCGTTCGCCTCGGTGAACTCGTTCGGTTATGGCGGAACGAACGGCCACGCCTTGGTGGAAGGCTACGAGCAGAAAAGACTGGAATTCGCTCCCGATAAATTGTTGTTGGACGATGCCACACGGCTCTATCCTTTCTCGGCTCGGAGCGAAGAAGCGCTGAAACAAATGGCCTTGCGCTATGCCGAAACGTTGGAGGACGGCAACGTCAATATCCACGATTTCCATTATTCGATGGCGCAACGTAGAAGCGCACTTCACAGCCGCTTGGCCGTGACCGCTTCTTCTTTGAATGAATTGAAAGACAAGCTGCGGAGCTGGGCCGATGGTGGTTTCCTACCAGGTCTGGTCAATGGCACGGCACAGGAGGATGTGAAGGGCAAGCTCGTGTTCGTTTATACAGGAATGGGTCCGCAGTGGTGGGCCATGGGTCACGAACTATTGAAGTCCGAACCCGTGTTCCGCAACAAGGTGAAGGAATGCGATGCCATATTCAGAACCATTTCTGGATGGAGCATCATGGAAGAGATGCTGAAGCCCGAGGCGGAGAACCGTATGGCCCGCACCGAGGTGGCGCAGCCTGCCAACTTCGTCATTCAGGCCGGACTTACCGCGCTTTGGAACCATTGGGGCATCTTCGCAGATGCTGTGGTCGGTCATAGCGTGGGTGAAGTGGCCGCTGCTTATGCATCTGGTGCGCTTTCTTTGGAAGATGCGCTGCTTGTGAGCTATCACCGCAGCCGCATTCAGCAGACCACCGCTGGACAGGGAACCATGCTCGCCATAGGTTTGGGCGAAGAGGATGCGTTAACGCGCCTCAACAACAATCCAAAGATCTCCGTTGCGGCCATCAACAGCTTCAACGCTGTGACATTGGCGGGCGAAGAGGCTGCGCTTCTGGCCTTTGGAGCAGAACTTACCAAAGAGAACATTTTCAATAAAATGTTGAAAGTGGAGGTGGCCTACCACAGCTACCAGATGGAACCACTGAAAGGCGAGCTGTTCACCAGCCTCGCTTCGGTGAAGGCCAACGTGCCGACCATCCCGCTCTATTCAACCGTAACTGGAGAAAGAGTTCTGGGCGAAGATTTCGGAACTGAATACTGGTGGATGAACGTGCGTCAGCCCGTTCGTTTCGCCAAGGCCATCACCAGCATCATTGCCGATGGCTACACGAATTTCGTTGAAGTTGGGCCGCATCCAGTGACCAAAACGAGCATCAACGAATGCCTTAGTGCAGCGCAGACGCAGGGCAACGCCATCAGTTCGCTGAAGCGAGGAGAGCCTGAGATGCCGACCATGATGGATGCGCTTTCGCAACTGTTCATTATCGGCTACACGCCCAACTGGAACGTACTTGCCCCGAAGGCCAATTTCATCAAACTGCCTAGCTATCCTTGGCAGAAAGAGGTGTATTGGAATGAGACCGACCGTTCACGGGAATACCGTCTCGGCACCCCCGGTCACGTTTTTCTAAATGATAACCTGCGCCTGCCTGACCCAAGTTGGGAGGTGGAGATCAATCCGCATTTCCTGCCATGGTTGGAAGACCATCAGGTAGAGAACAAGGTGGTGATTCCCGGTGCGGCTTATGTAGAGGCTGGCCTCGCATTGCACGACAAGGAATTCGGTGATGCGGCCTGCACCTTGCAGGAACTGCGTTTCAATCAGGTGTTGGTGGCCGACCCATCTAAGGTGCAGATGTTGCACACGACATACAACCGCGACACGAAGATTTATCAAGTCTATAGCCGTGAAAAGGGCGACACGGCCGGATGGCAGCTTCACGCCACGGGCCGCATGTTGGAGGATACAGTACAGCGCACCGCCCCGAAAGTGGACGTTGCTGCATTGAAAAAGGACTTCGCCAACCAAGTTGCTCCTGCCGATCTCTACACCACGCTCACAGGCATGGGGCTTCATTATGGCCCTTATTTCCAAGGGTTGAAGGAGATCTTCATCAACCAAGATGAAGTGCTTTGCCGCATTCAGGGGCATGAAAACTTGGAAGGCAATACCGACCAGTACATCCTGCATCCAAGCATTTTGGACAGTGCATTCCAGAGCATGGTGGCGCTGGTGGCCGACCCGCGCAACACGACCCCGTTCGTGCCCGTGAGCATCGACCGTTTCGTGTTGTACAAGAGTCCGGGCAATGCGGTGTGGTGCCACGGTACTATCACCGACCGCACGGGCGTTACCATCAAGGGCGACCTTGTTTTCTTCAATGAGAACGGGGAAGTGATGGCCAAACTGACCGACCTGACCTGCCGCGCCATCAGCAACAAGGCTGCCGAGGAAGAGACCGTGAAGGCCGAATGGTTCTACGAGCCCCAATGGGATGCCGCAGAGGCTCCGGTTTCTGAGGAAAAAGCCAGCGACATTCTTCTCATTTCCGAGAAATGGGATGCGAGCACAGAGGCGTTGCAGAAGTCATTGTTCGATGCGGGTGCCACGGTCTATGCTGTTTCGCGGGGCGAGAAATTCGTTCATAGCGGAAATGGCTGGGCGATGGATTTTCAAAGCAAAGACGATTTCGCGAAACTGACCGATGAGGTGCTGAGCAGGAATGTGACACAGCTTGTTTATGTGTCCAACGGAAAAGAGAAGCCATCTGTAGAAACGGTTCTCAACACTACCATGCCTGCCGTTCTTTTGGCAAATGCTCTGTCTGACAAGGCCCGCGACCGCAATTTCAATCTGTCGTTGGTGAGCTTCAATGCACAGGCCATTACTGGCGATGAAAAGGTGACGGATCTTGGCAGCAATGCGCTGTGGGGTTTTGCGCAGCTCATTTCCAACGAGTATCCATGGATAAACACGCGGCTGTTTGACATCACTTCTGGTGAGAAACAATTGAGCGGTTGGGCTGATGAAGTGCTCGGCAATGCCAAGGACAGCGAAGTGGCCTACCGCAATGGTCAGCGCTACCTGAAGCAGCTTGTCCGCGCCCATGTGGTGGACGAATCGGCAGAGAAGCCCAAAGTGGCCATTTCTACGGATGAGTCGGTGGAACTGATGTTCGGCAACTCAGGCCGCATCGAGGACCTGCATCATATCCGCACCGAGAAGCGCGCCCCAAAGGCGGACGAGATCCAAGTGCGGGTGCATTCATCGTCCATCAACTTCAAAGACCTGCTCAAAGTGTTGGGCCAGATTAGTCAGGACGTGCTCGATGGCACCTTCTTCGGCAATGCGTTCGGTATGGAATGCAGCGGAGTGGTGACGGCTGTGGGCAGTGCTGTCACAGAACACAAGGTGGGCGATGAAGTGGTGGTTGCCACGCCAGACGGATGTTTCAGCAGTTATGTGACCGTGAAACCGACCTATTGGGTGAAGAAACCTTCGACCCTCAAGTTCGAGGAGGCACCCGTGATGATCCCGTACATGACCACCATCCACGGACTGGTGAATGTGGCGCAGATCAAGCCGGGCGACAAGGTGCTTATCCACAATGCCGCTGGTGCAGTTGGTCAGGCTGCCATTCAGGTGGCGCGTTGGAAGGGCGCGGAGGTGTTTGCCACGGCAGGCACGGAGGACAAGCGCGAGTTCCTTCGCAAGCAAGGCGTGAAGTACATCTTCAACAGCCGCGATTTGAGTTTCACCGAGGACATTCTCACCATTACCAAAGGCTATGGTGTGGACGTGGTGCTGAACGCCATTGCGGGCGAAGGACTGTATCAGAGCTTCCGTCTGTTGGCGCCTTATGGCCGTTTCATCGAGATCGGTAAGCGCGACATCGCGCAGAACACCGCCCTTCCGATGAGCGTGTTCAACCGTAACATCACCTTCGCTCACATCGACATCGACCGCATTCTGCGCGAGCGCTATGAACTTTCACGCAGTCTGCTCGACACCATCTATCAGGGATTTGAGGAAGGATTCTTCCAAGCGATGCCTGTGAAGGTGTTCAAGGCCGATGAGGCGATCGATGCGTACGATTATGTGCGCAGAAGCCAGCACACAGGCAAGGTGGTCATCAGCTACGACAATTGCACGGTGGATGTGGATGAAGTGATCATGCACACCACCATCAACCCCGAAGGCACGTACCTCATCACTGGTGGCACGGCAGGTTTCGGACTGGAAATAGCCAAATGGTTGGGCGAGAAACAGGTGAAGCAACTCGTACTGTTGAGCCGTAGCGGCATCAAGAGCGATGAGGCGAAGGCAGCAGTAGCGACCATGGAGGCCAATGGCACCAAGGTTTTTGCTCCCGCCACCGACATGACCGATGCCGCGCAAGTAGCGTCAATCATCGCCAAGGTGAAGGCCGAAATGCCCCAACTCCGTGGCATCTTCCACGGGGCGATGGTGCTCGATGACGGCTTCCTCAACACGATGGACCGCACGCGTTTCGACCGTGTGTTACAGCCCAAGGTGAAAGGCGCACTCAATCTGCATGCGGCTACCGAAGGCATCACCCTCGATTTCTTCCTTAGCTTCTCATCCATATCATCGGTGATCGGCAATGCCGGGCAGGCGAACTACGTGGCGGCCAACAGCTTCCTCGATGGCTTTGCGCATTGGAGAAGGAGTCAGGGACTGGCAGCTACTACCGTCAATCTGGGCGTGCTCGCTCAAGTAGGCGTAGTAGCGCGCAACAGCGATGTGGGTCATCTGCTCGAAGGTGCGGGCATCAAGGGATTCAGCACCGCGATGGCGCTCGAATCATTGGAACTCATCATCGAAAGCGGCAAACCACAAGTCGGGCTGTTCGACATCAACTGGCGCAAATGGGCTGCGGGCAACCCCACGGGGGCATCGCGCTCGCTGTTCCGCACCATGATAGACAGCCAACCGGTGGACAATGCCATCAGCGAGAAAGTGCAGCAGTTCCTTGGCGAACTGGCGGTGCTCGATCAGGCGGGTCGTCAGCAGTACATCGAACAGATCGTAGCAGGCGAGATCGCGCAGGTACTTCGCATCCCGATCGAGAACATCGACATGAATCGTGGCATCAACTTCCTCGGCATCGATTCACTGATGGCCGTAGAGCTGGAGCGTGGCATCAATGGCCGCACAGGCGTTGAGATCAGCACCATGGAACTGCTCTCAGGCCCAACTGTGCCGCAATTGGCGAACGTCATCATCAACAAACTCCCATCATTGGACAGCATCGTTTCGCTCGAAAGCGAACTGGATAACATGACCGAGGAGGAATTGGATGCGCTTCTGAATGCGGTGAGCTGAGGCCAAAGGGACTAAGGACAAGGGGCGAGGGACGAATAGGTCTCTCGCCCTTTTCATGTCACGGATTCAGCACCCGCTCCCATCGGTACTGATTGCCATAGCGGAACAGGATGATGCCGTATTGAGGGTGGAGGGCGAGTTCGCTCTTAAGACCCGTGGAATCCCTCTTGCTGAAGTGCTTGGCATGGCTGTACGTCATCCCCTGAAGCAGAATATTCGTGTCAATGCCCAGTGCGTTGGTGTAGGCTGAAGTTGAGAAGGAAACGTCAAGCACTGTGAGGTGGTCGTAGTTGTACATCTGACTGTATCTCATTTGTTCATCAGGCATTATCGGGAAGAAAATACCTGCAGTTCTGGGAACGTATGCCGGACAGCCATCATAGTCATTGACCATGGATCCTGATTCGCTGATATCGTAGCCTGAATCAATCACGAGTATCTGGAGGTAATTCCCACTGCTGTCAATGAAAGTTGACAGTGGGTTGCTCCATAGGGCTTTGGTTACCCCGTTTGGTGGTGTCACATCCTCCTCGCAACAGCCCTGAATGCTTAGTATTGTACTTGCGAAGAGCAGTACAATTACGGGATGTCTCAAGTGGCGTAAGCGAAACATGAGGGCAAGGTACACAAGGTTCTTCATGCTGATGACTGTGCTGTTGCATGGCTGGAACGTATCAGCCCAAGTGCGGAACAGGCCGGACCTCGTGGTGATGACGGACGGCCAGAAGATAGAAGGACTTGTGGTGGAAGTTGACTTGAAGGATAAACTGACAGTCGTTCTGCCCGATGCCTTCGTACTCAAGTTGCCCATTGACTCTGTAAGTAGGGTAATTCGTTTTGATCATTCCGGAATTTCCACTGATTCGACATCAAACTCCTCCTTGGAAATTGGAAGGGACCTTTTACCAATGGCTTCAATAAAACGAGAGAAGAAGCAACAATCACCCAATGCTTACCTCATCCAATTGAACCTCAATTTCGGATACCAGTCTTTCAGTATCGGAGCGGTGAACGGCTACAGATTTAACAACTGGCATCAGCTTGGGCTGGGATTTCTACTCGACCTGACCAAGAGATCGGTCACGTTAATCCCCGATAGGCACAATGGCCGTCAAGACCAGATTGAAGGTTTCAATATCCCGGTGTTCGTGCAATACGGGGGGCAGTTACCGGGCAAGTCTGTTCTGCCTTACTACAATGTGGAGGTCGGTTACGCATTCAATGTGGCGCAATTCTCGGATCATGTCTTCCGACCGATGGGAATGGGAGGTTATCATGCGGCCACCTCGCTCGGAGTGCGCTTCCTTACACCCTTCAGATACAGCATGGTGCTGGCCTTTCGTGCAGGGCTACGGGGCTACGAGATGCAGTTCCGGGAATACACCATCGACCCGGACAAGGGTATTCTCATCATGAACGACAACATAAGGCAGTTCTCCGCACTGTTTCTCGGCATCAGCCTCATCCATTCCTTCAACTGATGCGCACTGCTATCTTCATAACCGTTATTGTCCTATGGCTTTGTCCAAGGGTTTTCTCACAGCAATTGAGACTGGATTCAGTAATCACGAACGATGGAATGTCATTTTCAGGAACAATCACGGAGATACTTCCGAGAGACAGGGTCTATATCTACACTGCAAATGGCGAACACGTCATTCCTGTGGCGGATGTAAGAAGGATACACATTGGTTTAAGGAGCAAACAAATGATCATCCGACAACACGGACGGGACAGAAAAGTGTCGATTCCCAAGCTGTTGGGTCGGTGAAGTGCCTGGGGGAGAAATTGGGTGGCCTTTCTGCCCTTCCTTGTCGCCAATCCCCCACCATCCCGAAACTATCAAAACCCCATATTTGCGCTATGCACAGCCGACACCTTCTTCTGGTCCTTATGCTCGGTCTGTTGTGGCCGATGGTCGGAATCTCTCAGGTTGCAGAACGCTACCATCAGTTTGGGGTGATGAAGCTGGAAATGGGCGACCTGCATGGGGCACTGGCCGACCTTGACCACGCCATTGCAGCCGATACTTCCTTTGTGAATGCATTGGTGGACAGAGGTCTGGTAAAAATCAGGCTGCTGCAACTGGAAGATGCGATGGCAGATTTCGACCACGCCATCGCATTGGATCCCAAGCACGCCACTGCCCATCTCAACCGTGGGACACTTCACGAACGGAACGGTGACCGCGAGGCCGCCCTGCGCGACCTTGACCGTGCCGTGGAACTCGGCATTCCAGACCCTGCGGTGTTCCTGAACCGTGGCCTCATCAAGAGCAGAATGCGGGAGCATGATGCCGCCATGGCCGACTACTCTCGGGCCATTGGACTGAACCCGCGCTATGCAAGGGCCTATTACCTCCGCGCGCTTTGTCGTGCGGAAAAAGGGGATCTGGACGGGGCGATTGCTGACCTCGACCAGGCGATCCTCTTCGAGCCGAAGAATGCGCCCGCCCATGCCGACCGCGCAGTGGCCTACGAACAGAAGGGGCAGCTCGAAATGGCCTTGGTGGATTTTGACCGCGCCATTGCGCTCGACCCGTCCAACGCCCGCGTCCATCGCAATCGGGGAATTGCTCTGGAAAAATCCGGTGCTTATGACCAGGCCATTGCCGACTACGACCGGGCCATTCTCTTGGAACCGAACTTCGCCACAGCCCATTTCGACCGTGGCGTAGCGCGTTATCGAAACGGTGACAGAACGAGCGGGTGCGTGGATATCCGCAAGGCAGAGGCGCTGGGCAGCGAGCAGGCGGCCCTCACTGCCGAAGCGTTCTGTCAATAGTGTAAGCCATCGCAGACGGAATATCCGCGACTGTGCTTCCACCGCAGCGACCGTACCTTTGACCTATGTCCAAAGAAATCACCGTGAATGTGGATGGCATGACCTGCGCCAACTGTGCGGCAGGCATCCATCGCAAGCTGACCAAGGCGGGCTATCAGAAAGTGGACGTGAGCTTCGCCACGGGCGAAGTGACCATTGAAGAGGAAGGCCCCGTTGACCTCGACCGCGTCCGCGCGCTCATAAGCGATGCAGGCTACACCTATGTGGGCGAGAAGCGCAAAGAGTCCAGCGGACTGGCGCCCATAGAGAAGATGTTCCTTTTCACACTGCCGTTCACCTTGCCACTGTTGGCCCACATGGTGCTGCCTTGGCATGTGCTTCACGACCCGCTTGTGCAGCTCGCGCTGTGCCTTCCTGTGATGGCCATCGGCATTGCGCATTTCGGAAAGAGTGCCTTCGGTTCGCTGCGCAATGGTGTGCCGAACATGGACGTGCTCATCTTCATCGGCTCGGTGTCAGCCTTCGTTTACAGCATTGTGGGCGTGGCATTGCACTGGGGCACAGGGCAGGAATCGCAGTACCTGTTCTTCGAGACGGCCGCCACCATCATCACCCTCGTGCTGATGGGCAACGTGATCGAGCATCGCGCAGTGAAGCAGACCACCACCGCCATCAGCGACCTCGGTCAGTTGCAGGAAGGCATTGCGAAGAAAACGGTCGAAGAAAATGGAAAATGGAAGATTGTTGAGACAGCCTTCCGCGAACTGGTCGCTGGCAACCTCGTTCAGGTGAATTCGGGCGACAGCATCCCTGCGGATGGGATTCTCGAATCGGGCGCGCTGCATGTGAACGAGAGCATGATCACGGGCGAGAGCGAACCTGTGCGGAAAGTGCAGGGCGAAACGCTCATCGGAGGCACCATTGTTCTGGATGGCAACGGCATCGTGCGCCTCACCGCCACTGGACAATCGACCGTGCTGGCGGGCATCATCGCCATGGTGAAGAAGGCCCAGCAGGAGAAGCCGTCCATGCAACGCCTTGCCGACAGGGTGAGTGCCGTGTTCGTGCCTGTGGTGGTGGGCATCGCGCTGCTCACCTTCCTGCTCGGTCATTTTGCATTCCATATCGGCCTGCAAGCGGCCATCATGAACGCGGTGGCCGTGCTGGTCATCTCGTGTCCCTGCGCCATGGGCCTCGCAACGCCTACGGCCGTCATGGTGGGGCTTGGGCCCAGTGCCAAGGGTGGCATCCTTTTCAAGGGCGGTGAGAGCGTGGAGCAGCTTTCAAAGGTGAAGCGCGTGGTGTTCGACAAGACCGGAACCCTCACCACAGGTGAGATGCGTGTGGGCGACATCCTGTTCTTCACTTCGGATGAAACGGAGGCGTTGCAGATGCTGGCCGCCTTGGAAGAGAAGTCATCTCACTCCATCGCCAAGGCGGTTGTAAAGGAATTGGAAAATAGAAAATGGAATTCCAAAGCTTCGGGAGAACGTGGTGGTGATGTTCTCCCGTCCCCCGTCCCTCGTCCCTCGTCCATTAAAGATATAGAAGAGGAAAAAGGACTCGGTATGCGTGGAACGGATGCCAAGGGCCGAACGTGGCAGGCCGGTTCGTTCAAACTCCTTTCAGACCACGAACTGAAACATGCAGGCGATGTGAACCTGCTGTGCGATGGGCAACTGGTGGCGTCCCTCACCTTGGAGGACGACATTCGACCGGATGCCAAGACACTGGTGGATTTTCTGCATTCAAAGGGGATTGAAACAGTGCTGCTGAGCGGTGACCGACAGGAGAAATGCGACCGCGTGGCCAAACAGACGGGCATCCACGAGGTGTATGCGGAACAACGGCCCGAGGACAAGCTGCGGCTCATCACGCAATGGGCCGATGAGCATCCAACGGCCATGGTGGGCGATGGCATCAACGATGCCCCCGCACTCACCCGCGCCACAGTGGGCATCTCGCTCAGCGGAGCCACGCAGGTGGCGGTCAATGCGGCCAGTGTGGTCATCATGGACAGCGGTGGGCTGCTCCGTATCCGCGAAGCGTTCCAACTGGGGCACCACACGGTGCTCACCATCAAGCAGAACCTGTTCTGGGCCTTCGCCTATAACATGGTGGCCATTCCGTTGGCCGCATTCGGTTTTCTCAACCCGATGGTGGCCGCTCTCAGCATGGCGTTCTCTGATGTGGTGGTCATTGGCAACGCGGTGCGTTTCAAGTTCAAGAGATTGGACTGAATCTGACATTATGGGCCCCGCTCATGCTTAACATCACCGATGCAGTGAACGCAAATGCGTGCGAAGTACATTTGACTCGGAATCACCGCCATGAAGAAGACCACAATAATCGCGCTTGCCATTTTCCTGATATTGTTTGCCGTTGTGGCCTACGACATGGTCTCCATCGGACTGCTGCGCACGGTGGAGAATCACTTTGCCGGGGAGACCGTGAAGGAGATAGGTCTTGCAGGCGCGGAGGACATCACCGTGAGCGTCACCGACAGCTTCGCCATCATCTCGTCCACCGCGCGGGGCGTCTATCCCCCGAAGGAGACGGAGAAGGGCGGCCTCTATCTGATGGAGCTGAAGAGTGGGAATTTCATCGTGAAACATCTGACACACGATTTCCAAGGGCCGTTCGCACCCCATGGCATCTCCATGTTCAAGCACGACAGCACCTACACGATTGCCGCCATCAACCACACAGAGCACGGGCACTCCATTGAGTTCTTCACGCTGGTGGGCGAGGAACTGACGCACACGCGCACCGAGCGTTCCACCGCGCTGGTAAGCCCCAACGACCTTGTGCTGATAGACGCGCAACGATTCTACGTGACCAACGACCACGGCTACACCGAAGGCATCGGCAAGCTATTGGAGGAATATGGCAATCTGGGCGTTTCCAACGTGATGTATTTCGATGGGCAGCAGTACACCGAAGTGGCCAAGGGCATCGCCTACGCCAACGGCATCAACCTTGACAACGGGCGCAATCTGCTGTTCGTGGCATCGCCCCGCAGATTCCGTGTCAAGGTGTATCAACGGGCGGAGGACGGCCAACTGACCTTCGTGGAGGACATCCACTGCGGCACGGGCGTGGACAACATCGAGTTTGACACCGAAGGGAATCTTTGGTGCGGTGGCCATCCGAAGCTGCTCAGATTTGCAGCCTACGGGATGGGTAGAAAGGAGACCGCGCCCTCCGAGGTTGTGAAGGTGACCTACCGCGCCAAGGGCGACTATTCGGTTGAGAGCATCTACACGGACGATGGCGTGCAACTCTCCGCCACATCGGTGGCCGCACCGTTCGGCAACCTCCTGCTGGTGGGAACGGTGAAAGACAGGAAGATGCTGGTGCTGAGGAGGGATTGAGCGGAAAGCGACCCAATCAAAAATCCTCCCCTCCGCCACCACCTTCACCACCACGGTCGGGCTTGGGACGCTGTTTCTTCTGATTGAGGCGGTAAGAGAAACTCAAAGAGATCTGCCGAACGCGCCATTGGAAATCTGAGGTCGATTGCAGTTCGGGCAGGTCAACTTCCCATCGCATGACGCGCGAATTGAGGATGTCGCGCACACTGAGCGTGATGGTGCCGTTGCCCTTGAGCACGTCCATCGAGGCACCTGCATCCCACGCATACATGCTCAACGTCTGTCCCTGCGGTGTGGCCTGTGGGGCGTTGTAGTTGAAGGTCGATTGCAGGTCCACCTTCTTCAGAATGGTGAACTTGGTGGTGAACCGCACATTGGTGGTGAAAGCCTCCACATCGAACACCTGATCCTGATACTCACCTTCCGTCTTCGCATAATAGGTGTTGACACTGGTGGTGATGCGCCACCATTTCATCAGCTCATAGTTGAAGTTGAACTCCAGCCCCACCGCATTCTGCTTGCCGATGTTGATGGGATAGCTCAGTATGACGCCATTCGAGTCAGGCTCAGCGATGTTCTGCACCACATCGACCCGATGGCGATAGTAGATGTTGCTGAGCAGCGTGCCCTTCTGGAAATTCTTGAGATGCCCGAACTCGAAGCTGTGCGTGAACTCGGGGTTCAGGTCGGGATTGCCGCTGCGGATGTTCCGGTTGTCGGCCAGCCCGAAGAACGGGATCAGATTGCGGAAATGCGGACGGCTGATGCGCAGGCTGTAGCTCAGTTGCAGCGTGTTTCCCTTGTTGATCTCGTAGGAGAAATGGGCCGATGGGAACACGTTGAAATACTTGCGGTTGTTGCTGTAGTTGTCCTTGACCAGTGTGGTGGTGAGGTCGGTGAACTCGCCACGCACCCCGCCCTGCAAGCCCCATTTCCCCAGCTTGGCACCGGCCATCAGATAGCCTGCATAGACATTCTCATCAAAGATGAAATTGTTGTCGAAGTCGGGCAGTGGGAAATAGTCGAGCGTGGTGTCCTGCTGCTCCACCAGATAGTCGTTGTCTATCCTGCGCAGCGTGGCGCGGAATCCCGTTTCCAGCTTCACCTTCTGGCTCAATGGGTGTACATAATCGGTCTGGAACAGCCAACTGCGCTCGCGTTTCAGATTGTCGATGCGCTGGATGAGCGGTGACCCGTATGTGTCGCCCCGCTCGTCAATGTCGGAGGTCTCGTGGTCGCTGCTGATGAACCAGCGCACATCGGCCGTCAGCTTCTGCTCATCGCTCTTGAAAGTGCGGGTGAAGTTGAGGTTGGCCTCT
>JAIPBJ010000104.1 GCA_021739625.1 Flavobacteriales bacterium
TTCGGAAGATTTTGGTTTTCAACACAAAGGCACACGAAGGGCTTTTTTGCTCCGCAAAGAGCTCGCTTCGCTTCGGTTCACAAAGGCACACGAAGAATTTTCTTCGTGTGCCTTTGTGTCCTTTGTGGTTAAGAGCATTTGGTTGATAATCAATATGTTTTCGTGGTTGTGAATTTTGATGCGTTGGCCCTGGGCCTGCGCCCACCACCAGCATAAAAACCGAAATTTGCACCGACCCTAACCCCTCATCAGTTCCAAAATGGCAAAACAGATCTTCCTCAATTTCGCAGTGCAAGACGTGCAGCGGTCCATGGACTTCTACACGGCATTGGGCTTCACCAACAATCCTCAGTTTTCGGACGATGCCGGAAAGTGCATGGTGTGGAGCGATAGCATATTCGTGATGCTGCTGTCGCACGAGAAGTTCGCATCGTTTGCCACCAAGCCCATTGCCGACACGCGGTCGGCCCTGGCAGGGCTGTTCTCCTTGTCGGTGGACAGTTTGGAAGAGGTGAACACCATCATGGCCAATGGGCTGAAAGCCGGTGGCATAGAGCCCAGCGAAATGAAGGACTACGGTTTTATGCAGCAGCGCACCATCGAGGACTTTGACGGCCACACGTGGGAGATATTCCACATGGACATGTCCAAGCTACCGACAGCATAGCCGGTGGGGCAATAACCACAGACCTCCACATAGCGCAAAATTCAAAAGCAATGGCCTATTCAGAATATCAGAAAGAGCGCATAGAACGGGCATTGAGCGCAGAAGCCAGACCGTATGAAGGCAGGAAGTTCATGGGAGGGTACTGCTTCTTTGTGGATGACAAGATGTGCGTGGGCCTCGACATCGACAAGGCCACAGGCCAAGACCGCCTCATGGCCCGCATTGGCGAAGAGAAGATGCAGGCAGCGCTGCAAAAGACCGGTTGCCGTTCCATGGACATCACCGGCAGGCCGATGAAAGGTTTCGTTTTTGTTGACCCGGAAGGCTTCGACCTTGACGCGGATCTGGAATATTGGGTGCGGCTGTGTGTGGAACACAACCCCTTTGCAAAAAGCAGCAAGAAGAAGTGAGGTGCTGCGGTCGCATCGTTCTTCCATGTCCGCCCGGCCCAGGCCTTTGAAGGCACAGGAATCTCGGGAACGCTGACCGGTTGGAAGTTCCTTGATTTTATAGTGCCTGTGCCCGCTGGGGTGGAGGAGAAATGGACGCTGCGCACCGACAGCATAACCAACACCTAATATGACCGTGTGGGCAACGGGCTTTTGCGCGAGGCGATACCGGGGTGAGCTTTCGGTCCGTCAGCGATAGGCAATACCTCCGCTCTTTGAACTTTCCGTCCTTTGCGGGGAATCCTTTCACACGACCTGTTTGTTCCCACTCTGCTGCCGTAGCATGACCGGGCACAATATCCTACCTTCGTGACAGTAAAGGCCATTGCCATGGAATACGTGATAAAACTGGACGACAAGAAGCTGTACGATGCCCTTATCGGTTTTCTGCAATCGTTGGGGGCAAACGTGAAGGGCACGGTTGTCCGCGAAAAGCCCAAGAAGGCGGGTGCTGCCCGTTTCAAGGGCATCCTGACCGAAAGCGAGGCCGCCCGGTTTGATGAACATCTGTCGAAAGCCCGCAACGAATGGCAGCGCGATACCTGATAGACAGCAACGTCATCATCGACTTTGCATCTGGAAAGCTACCTGACAAGGGGTCCGCCTTTGTGGAAAAGCTGTGCAATGATGACTTCCTCATCTCAGTGGCAGTGAAGATCGAGGTGCTGGGTTTTGCCGACATGGAGGCATAGATGGCCGCGCTTGAGGAATTCCTGTCCTCATCCATGGTATTGCCATTGGATGATGCGGTGACAGACAGGACGATAGCGTTGAGGAGAAAACATAGAAGACTGCGTTTGGGTGATGCCATCATCGCTGCCACGGCTTTGACCCATGGTCTCGTTGTTCTTACCAGAAATACGTCCGATTTTTCAATGATCGAAGGGCTGTCGGTGGTCGATCCCCATCAACTTTGATCAACACCCGCCCGCGTCTTCGCTGGGGCGTTCTATATGTGAGCGACCCGCGCATCATTGCATTCTTTCCCCCACCTCCCTCGCGCATTGAACTTTACGTCCTTTGCGGGGAATCCTTTCACACGACCTGTTTGTTCCCATCTGCTGCCGTAGCATGACCACACCCCCATACCTCAAAGATGGCGACACGATAGGCATTGTTGCCACCGCCCGCAAGATCACCTACGAAGAAGCTGCGCCTGCCATCGGCATGCTGGTGGATGAGGGGTAGAGACGTTGCTTGAAACGGACAGGCTGATGAGGGAAACTGATGGTTGACTATTGAGTTCAGGTAAATTTACAGCATGAAAAAGCCAAGGATCACAAGTCAGCAAAAGAGCACTCTGCCATTTCTTCAAGGCAAGGAACTGAAGAATGAGCCGTTCACACTCCAAGAACTTGCAGATGCCAGTGGCTACCCTTTGGAGGCAAGTGTGAAACCTAAGATGAGTCGTGGGGAGTGGGGCAGTTTCATTGTGCCTACAGACAGCGCTGACCAATACAGGGCCAAAGGCACTTTGGGTCTGAGCCTTTTTGAGTTTGTGATCAAGACCAGTTCAAAGGTCAGAAGCGGAGCGGTTTCAGATGACAAGGGTATATATCGGCTATGGAAACCTATCGGATTCGACCCGGCTTGGGAAGAATGCGCCACCACACCTTTTGATGAAATTGCTGATGCTTGGGAAGCAAGGAGAAAAGTGCTGGAGAACAGTAAAGGCGAGTTCAATGAGTTCATGACCCGCATCAAACGGGAACATGCCATTGAAACAGGAGTGATAGAACGTCTTTTCGACCTGTCGCGGGGAGTTACCGACACGTTCATCAGAGAAGGCTTCATTGATGTCTATGTCAGTCATGAGGATACGGACATACCTGTGCCCAAACTCCTTGCCCACCTTACCGACCACATGGATGCCATTGACTTTGTCTTTGACACGGTCAAGAATGAACGGCCCTTTACCATAGGGTTCATCCATGAACTGCATCAACTGGTAACGAGAGCTCAGGACTCGGCTGAGGGGCGTGACCCTCAAGGGCATAAGACCAAGATCAAATTATTGAAAGGTCAGTTCAAAGAATTTGAGAACAACCCTTCTCGGCCGGATGGCACAGTTGTTCAGTATTGCCCGCCATTGCAAGTGCAGACTGAGATGGAAAATCTCATGCAGATATATGATCGGCAGACAAAGATTGAAACCCACCCTGTGGTGCTTGCGGCCTGGTTTCACCATGCCTTCACTACCATTCACCCATATCAGGATGGAAATGGCAGGCTTGCACGATTACTCTCAAGTCTGATCTTGATAAAACACGGTCTGTTCCCCTTCACTGTACACCGTGAGGATGCAAAAGAAAAGTACATCACCGCTCTTGAGCAAGCAGACAATGGAGAACCAGAGGCCTTGGTTCTCCTTGTTTGCGAGAACCAACGCAATAGCATTGAGAAGGCCCTCAATCTGCAAGAGGTAGTGTCAGATTCCTTTGAGGATGTGGCGCTTATCTTAGGTCAGAAGATTGAAAAAGCCCATGCAGAGAATCTGGCGCGTCAACGCATGGTCAAAAAGAACCGGGATCTGCTTTTTCAGATTGCATTCGAATATGTTGAAGCATCTGCCAATGAGCTGAAGTCCAAGTTTAATGGAACCACCGAATTTGCAGTTTCAAGTGACCCGCCTGAAGGCGAACAATCGTTCTATTATCAGCAACAGGTCATCAAATTTGCAAGGCATCATGATTATTACTTCAACCGTCAGTTGCCAAAAGGCTGGATAAAGTTTGATCTCCACTTTGGCACTGGGAGGCACTATCAGTTGTTTTTCACAGTACATCACTACGGCTATGATGACAGCCTGCTCGCCATAGGTTCATTCTTGGAGCATGTTGGCGATTACAAGGACCACGATGGTCGAATGGAAGCCTCTATTCCAATGGGCCTACCGCCAAAGAGGTTTCCCTCAACTTCCGATATTGCAAGCAAGAAGCAGGATATACAGGTTTTCATAAGACATGTTCTGACGGTTGCGTTGGGTCTGATTGCCAGTGAAATCAGTTGAGCCCCACCTGCCCGGCCAAGCGTTCCCTTCCGCACTTGCGGAACATGACCCGCGAATCCCCGTCCTTTGCGGGAGATCCTTTCACACGACCTGTCCGTTCCCATCTGCTGCCGTAGCATGATCATACCCCCATACCTCAAACATGGCGACACGATAGGCATTGTCGCCACCGCCCGCAAGATCACCTACGAAGAAGCTGCGCCTGCCATCGGCATGCTGGTGGATGAGGGGTTCAAGGTGCGCACGGGCCAAAGGATGTTCGGCATCAGCAACCAGTTCTCGGGCACGGATGAGGAACGCGCAGCCGACCTCCAGCGCATGTTGGACGACCCCGAGGTGAAGGCCATCCTCTGTGCAAGGGGCGGCTATGGCACTGTCCGCATCATCGACCGCCTGGACTTCTCGGAATTTGTGAAGCATCCCAAATGGATCTGCGGTTTCAGCGATGTGACCGTGCTGCACTCCCACATTCACAGGCATTTCGACATCGCCA
This sequence comes from Flavobacteriales bacterium, assembly GCA_021739625.1. Lineage (GTDB taxonomy): Bacteria > Bacteroidota > Bacteroidia > UBA10329 > UBA10329 > UBA10329. Next base: position 4,620 of record JAIPBJ010000104.1, read on the forward strand.
CGCTGCACAGTTCCATGCTGTTCAACATGCGCACCATGATGTCTGAACATCCGGCATTCCGATCGTTGACCGATGCTTTGAAAGGACAGCCGCAACCGTTGGAAATCCCGCATTCCGAGCTCAACCGGTCCGGCACCTGCGAGGCCGAGATTGTGGGCGGCAACCTCTCCATTCTCTATTCCCTGCTCGGCTCAGCTTCTGACATCGACACGGACGGCAAGATCCTTTTCCTCGAAGACCTGGACGAGTATCTCTACCATCTGGACCGCATGATGATGAACCTTGCCCGCAACGGGAAACTGCACAACCTCGCGGGGCTGGTCGTGGGCGGCATGACCGACATGAACGACAACGCCATCGCCTTCGGTGAAACGGCCGAGCAGATCATTGCCCGCCACGTGGCCGGCTTCAGCTATCCCGTGGCCTTCGGTCTGCCTGTTGGGCATCTGGAGGATAACCGCGCGCTGATGCTCGGAAAAAAAACCGCCCTCCGGGTCTCGGAGGGCGGTTCGGTATTGATGTATGTGTGATCGGTCCGTAGAGACGTTGCATGCAACGTCTCTACAACAGGGGATCATTTCTCCACCTTCTCGAATCCTGCAGGAATGGCGAACATCCGGTCGTCCAATTTCTTGCTCTCGATCTTATCCACCTGCAGAAATCCCTTCTTGTCGCGAAGCAGGGTGAGTTCATCGGCAGTAAGCGGGAATTTTCCGTTCAGGTCCGGTATCGACAAGTAGAAGGTGCTGTAATGGTCCTTGCGTTTGAGGACGTTGAGCAGCTTTGGAAAGAAATCGAAGTTGCCATCGGTCACCCAGAAGGTCAGCTCACGGTCCAACTCGCGGCTTTTGACACGATACTGAGAGCAGTTGCGGCCATTGATGGATTTCTGAAGCTCGCCCTTTTTCAATTCCAGTCCTTTGGGCGTTTCCACTGGAGTTCCCTTTGGACGCTTCATATATAGCTTGCGCTCATGGCTCAGGGCGATGGTCTCCTGTGTTTCGAGATTCACCAGCAGGGCGGCCACCAGATCCTCTTTTCCTTCCTGCATCTCATCGATGCGCACCATGTTGCCCTTGACGTGATAGGCATAGCGCGTCACATCCATCATGTTGGACTTGGTGAAATAGATGGAGCCCTCGAAGTTCTGAGCAGTAGCGGAGACAAGGGTCAGCAGTAGGATAGAGGTGAAGGTCAAGAACGGACGCATGGTCGGTTTTTTTTGGGTTGAGAACAAATGGCCGCTTTACGGATGACGGCTTGCGAAGGTTGCGGAAAACTACGAAATTGCGCCATGGCCGAGCATAACGAAACAGGATCGCAAGGAGAAGATCTGGCCGTGGCCTATCTGGAGGCCAAAGGCTACACGATTCTGGCCACCAATTGGCGGAGTGGACGCAACGAACTGGACATTGTTGTCCAACAGGGAGACACCATTGTTTTCGTGGAGGTGAAGACCCGCACATCGAGTTTTTTCGGTGAGCCGTTCCATGCGGTATCGCGCGAGAAACAGCGCAGGACCATCGTGGCCGCCAATGCCTTCATGGAGAAGAACGGAGTGATGCTGGAGGCACGGTTCGACATCATTTCCATCGTTATGCATGAGGACCGCCACCGATTGGACCATCTGGAGGAGGCATACTACCCATTGGCATAGGTCGCCCCATTTCCGCACCACTATCTTTACCGCCAAGACCTATCCCATGGAACGACCCAAGCGTACGAGTGCCTCATCGGCAGACCGGAAGTCCGATGCGGAGAGAAAGTCATCGCCAACATCGGGTGCTGGAAATGTTGCGAGCAAGCCGTTCCATGGTCCGGAGAAGAAACTGAGCAAGAAGCTCAAGCGCAAAGAGGTGAGAGATGCGCTGGCGAAGACCAAGGACGGGACGGAGCGGCCCAAGCGCACTTTCAAAGGCGGAAGGGCCAAAGGGATGCCCATGCCCGAAGCAACACAATCGCCCACCGACCTGCGGCTCAACCAGTTCATTTCGCGGGCAGGGGTGTGTTCGAGACGCGAGGCCGATGAACTCATCACACAGGGGCTTGTGAAAGTGAACGGCAGAGTGGTGAAGGAACTGGGCGTGAGGGTGAAACGCGATGACCGCGTTGAATACAACGGAAAAGTGCTTCAGGGCGAGCGCATGGTCTATGTGCTTCTGAACAAGCCCAAGGGCTATATCACCACCACCGAGGACGACAAGGACCGCAGGACAGTGATGGAGCTTGTGGCAAGTGCGTGCGAGGAACGCATCTATCCGGTGGGAAGGTTGGACCGTGCCACACTCGGACTGCTACTTTTTACCAATGACGGTGACCTGGCGAAGAAACTCACCCATCCTTCGAGCAACATCCGCAAGATCTATCACGTGTACCTGAACAAACCGATGGAATTGGACGATCTGGACAGCATCGCGCAGGGGGTGGAACTTGAAGATGGATTCATAAAGCCCGACCGGATCAACTATGTGGTGGAGGCCGAAAAGGGTGATGAGATCGGCATACAGATCCATTCAGGCAAGAACCGCATCGTGCGCAGGATATTCGAGCATAAGGGCTATGAGGTTTTGAAACTGGACCGTTCCCTTTTTGCAGGGCTGACCAAGAAGGATCTGCCGCGCGGCAAATGGCGTTTTCTCAACGACAAGGAAGTGGCCATGCTCAAAATGCTCGGAACCGGTGACCCGAAGGCCAAGATGAAGGAGACCGACAAGGCCAGACCAGCGCGAAAGCCTGTGAAACGGACAAGTTCTCCGAAGAAGGACCGGACGTAGCCCTTCAGAGCGAAAGCAGGAGCCTCAGCACATGCTTCTGCTGCGGAGTCTTGGGAATGCTCACTTCCTTCACCCCATGCTCCTTGAGATAATCTGCAGTTGTGGTGCCGATGGCAGAGAACTTGCGGTTATCGGTGCGATGCCGGGCGAGATACGCCTTTGCATTGGACGGACTGGTCAGATAGACCACGTCAGTGTCAGGGATTTCGGCCGCCATGTCAGGCTCAGTGCGATAGACTGACAGCTGCATCTTCTGTTCTCCACTCAGGTGCGATTTCACGCGTTCCGACCCGTGTTCTGCACCGGCAAACAGCACCGTCTCATCGCCAACCGCATCCTTGAGCTGATGGGCCACTTCCAGCATGTCTCCGCTCTCGCCCACGAAATCGGGTATGATGCCGTGTGTCCTGACGACCTCGGCAGTGGCAGTGCCCACCACCCCGACCTTGAAGTCTTTGGGTCCTTCATAGTTATGCAGGAACAGGTCGGCACCGTGCGAACTGCTGAAGAAGACCCACTGGAACGGCCTGGCCGGCACGGTGAATCTGATGGGGACGATGTTGATGAGCGATTGCGCATGGACAGTCCAGCCCTCGTCTTCCAACTTCCTTCGGAATAGGCTGTGAAGCGGCAGATCGCGGGAGATGAAGATGGATCGCATGGGCTGGGTCAAAGATTGCAGAATATCGAATGCCGAATATCGATTGAAGATTGATGGGGCAGGTTGAAGAGTATTGGCGATAGACGATTTGCGTTTTTCAATTTTCAATTTTCCGACAAACAGCCGTCAACTCTTGGCTTTTAGACTTGCCACCACCTGCTGCGCCAACGCTTCAGCATCGGTGCCCTCGCTGTGGTCGAGGATGACAGGGGAATTCCACTCCCGCGACATGGCCGTCCAAACTTTCAGCACGCCATTGTGTTTCTCGCAGTAGGAACCCAAAGGCAATTGGCATCCGCCTTGGAACAGGTTGAGTATCCTGCGTTCAACGGCCAGTCGTTCGGCCACATCGTTGTCGTGCAGCACTTGAAGTGTTTCGCGAAGCGCATCATTCCCTTCTCTTATCTGCAACGCCAGTACACCCTGGGCAGGAGCGGGAACGAACTGCTTCGGGTCCATGCGCACCATGTGGAATTCGGACAGGTCGAGTTCCAGACGCTCCGCACCGGCACAGGCCATCATGATGGCATCGTATTGCCCTTCCCTAAGCTTTTGGATGCGGGTAGGTACGTTGCCGCGCAGGTCTTTCAGCTCAATGTGCGGACAATGAAGCAGCAATTGCGATTTTCTGCGGGCCGAGGAGGTTCCCACCACTGCGCCTTTGGGCAGATGAAATGTGGCGTTCGTGTCTTCTTTTCCTTTGATGATGAGCAGCATGTCGGCAGGGTCCTCGCGTTCCGATACTGCCGCAATTGTCAGCCCTTCCGGATGCTCGGTGGGCAGGTCCTTGTGCGAGTGTACCGCAAGGTCGATGGTGCCGGCCAGCAGTTCCTCTTCCAGTTCCTTGGTGAAAAAGCCCTTGCCCTCCATCTTGTCGAAAGAAAGATGCTGTATGCGGTCGCCTTGCGTCTTGATCACCTTGATCTCCACCTGCTGCCCAGTGGCCTCCAACCGCGCCTTCACATGATGGGCCTGCCAAAGGGCGAGGTCACTTCCACGGGAACCGATTACTATCATTGATTATTGATTATTGATTGTTGTTGATTCTGAGAAGGTCGGGTCGGTGGGTGATTCAATAGTTGGCAAAATAATCGATATGCGATCATCCATATTCAGTCCTTTCTCCCAAGCATCACCTCCCGCGCCATTTTCATCGGTACGCTGATGTATTTCTTTTCCATGTAGTCCATGATCCGGTCAAGCACCTCGCGCGAGGCGGGATCGAGGGTCTCCAGTTCTTTGGCGAACACCTGTTCAATGGCGCGGCTCCTGATCTCGCGCACTTTTATCGGAATGTCGTGCATGGCAAGTTCCACCTCCCGTTGGCGCAGTTGCAGACTGAATGCTGCGATCTGCTCATCGATGAGGATCTTGCATCGCTCAAGCTCCTTCTGTCGCTGTTCGAGATTTCTGCGGGCCTTCTCCTTGAGGTTCTCGATGCCGATATAGAGGATGTTGTTCTTACGCACCACCTCCTCCTCCAGGTCAGAGGGCAGGGCCATGTCCACAATGACCTTCTGCGACAGGTCGTTGCCGATCAAACTGCGATAGAGCCTTTGCCCGATGATCGGCTGGGTGGCGCCTGTGCAGGTGATGATGATATCAAAAGGTTCTTTAAAGGTCTGAAGGTCGGCCATGGGCAATGCCCGACCCCCCAGCAGCGCGGCCAGTTCCTCTGCCTTGCTCAACGTACGGTTGAATATGGTGATGCTACCGAAGGGCGCCTTGTGCAGGTATTGCGCCATCTGGTGATTGGTCTGTCCTGCACCTATCATCAGAATGTGGGGTGCGTGACCGAACTCCGCTTCGCGCATCTGACGGTAGGCCAGTGACACGACCGACACGGGATTCTGGGCGATCTGCGTGTCGGTATATACACGCTTGGCGGTCTCAATGGTGCTTCTAACCAACAGTCGAATATGGTCTCCGGTGAGACCGAGGTTGAGGCACAGCTCATAAGCCTCACGCACCTGTGTGATGATCTCCCGTTCGCCCACCACCAACGAATCGATGCTGCTTGCCACATAGAACAGATGACGCAGTGCGGCCTCTCCCTCCAGCACGCGGCTGTGGCCTGTGGCCCACTGTATGTCAGCCTCCTTCCATTCAGGAAAGAGGGTCTGGAAGAACCCTCTGCGGAAATCCTCATCCAACCTGTGAGGGGTCACCATCAGGTATTCCACCCGGTTGCACGTGCTGAGATACAGCAGTTCGTTCAGTTGGAGCGAATTGCGGAGATTGGCAAGACGTTGTCCCACTTCATCATCACCAATATGCAACCGACCGATGTCCTTGAGCTCGGTGGTCTTGTGGGTGAAAGCGATAGTCTTGAATAGCTCCATGCGGTGAGGCTGCGCAATGCGGGCGCGAATGTCGTTATGGGTGATGTCAACTGTGTCATGGGAGTGTCAAGGAGAGATGTCTTGAAAATAGAAGATCGCGTACCCATCCCCATCATCTCTCTGACGCAAACCTCACCCGAACAGGTCAGAGCTCAGATACCGGTCGCCACGGTCGCAAGTGATGCAGACGATGGTGCCCTGCTCCAGTTCCTTGGAGAGCCCGATGGCAGCAGAAAGTGCTCCTCCGCTGCTCAAGCCGGCAAGGATTCCTTCTTCCAGCGCCATTCTCCGTGTGACCGTGGTGGCGTCCTGTTGGCTCACGTCCATGATGCGGTCGACACGGTCGGCTTCAAAGATTTTCGGCAGGAACTCGGGCGACCACCTGCGGATGCCCGGTATGCTGCTGCCCTCGGTGGGCTGTGTGCCGATGATCTGCACGGCAGGGTTCTTCTCCTTCAGGTAGCGCGACACCCCCATGATGGTGCCGGTGGTGCCCATGGCCGACACGAAATGGGTGATTTCGCCTCGGGTGTCTCGCCATATCTCGGGGCCGGTGGTGCGATAGTGCGCACCCCAGTTGTCAGGGTTTGCAAACTGGTCGAGCATGTGATATTCGCCCGTGGCGGCCATCTCCTCGGCCAGTTGACGGCTGTATTCAATTCCCTGCACAGCGGGAGTGAGAATTACCTTGGCCCCGAATGCCTGCATGGAAAGGACACGCTCGCGGGTGCTGTTGTCGGGCATGATGAGGTGCATCTCCAGACCGGTGAGCTTGGCGATCATGGCCAGTGCGATGCCCGTGTTGCCACTGGTGGCCTCCACGAGCCTGTCGCCCGACTTCACAATGCCACGTTCCAGTGCTTTGGAGATCATGCCGTATGCCGCCCGGTCCTTGACACTTCCTCCTGGATTCTGCCCTTCGAGCTTGCAGAAGATCCTCACATTGGGGTTGGAAGCCAAATGGCGCACCTGCACCAATGGGGTGTTTCCGATAATCTGTTCAAGTATCATTGGGTATGGGACGAGGGACGTGAGACGAGGGGCGAGGAAATGGACAAAGGGCGATAGTTGGCTTGTGCCCGGTGGCCGGAAGAGGTTTTAAGGCTATGGATGGTTTTCTATTTTCCTGTTTCCAATTTCAACCTTTCATAATGACCGTGTCCACCTCTCCATCCTCGTTGGTCATCTTGGCCGAGTAATAGACCTTGGTCTCTGGAGGAACGCTGCGCGTAAGCCATACGTTACCACCGATGATACTGCCTCTGCCGACCACCGTGTTCCCGCCCAGAATAGTGGCACCAGCGTACACCACAACATCATCTTCTATGGTAGGATGGCGTTTGGCGCTGGCATCTTCCTTGTTCACGCTCAGTGCTCCGAGCGTCACACCCTGATAGATCTTGACGCGGTTTCCGATCACTGCGGTCTGGCCGATCACCACGCCAGTGCCGTGATCGATGCAGAAATGTTGACCGATGGTGGCACCGGGGTTGATGTCTATTCCCGTGACCCTGTGGGCGTGCTCAGACACCGAGCGTGGCAACTGTGGAACACCCAACCTCAGCAGTTCGTGGGCCAACCGATGGGCGGCCAAGGCGTAGAATCCGGGATAGTTGCGAATCACTTCTGTGATGGAGTTGGCGGCAGGGTCGCCTTCGAACATGGCACGTGCATCATCGTCCAACATCGGTTTGATGTACTCAAGCGCATTGAACAACCTGATTGCGACATGTGACTGACGGTCTGGCCCGGTCCGGTGCATGTGGCACGAAAGCAGGGTCTCAAGCTCTGAACGCAATCCGTCCACATGCGATTGAAAGGCCGCAGGGTCTGAGAAACGCAGCTCACTGGTCTCGGGAAACAGGAGTCCCAACATCCCATCGAACCAGTGTGCCACGCGATGTGCGGCCACGCACGGTGCCACCTGCGACTGTTGTTGGAATAGATGGGCGATCAGTGAGGGACTCATGCCGAAGCGGTTGGCGTTGAAGTCACGAAGGTAACCACATGGTGTCTGCCATTTGTTCTCAACATGGTTCCTATCAGGGCCCGAAATGCAAGACCAATTGGTACTTGTCTGAGATATGTTTTCTTTTTCTTAGAATGTCAATGATTTAGCTTACTTTTGCCGCACATACTAACAAACAAGAAACAATGGCTTCAGGTACGGTTAAATTTTTCAATGATCAGAAAGGCTTCGGATTCATCACTCCATCAGATGGTAGCAAGGATGTGTTCGTGCACCATTCAGGCACCAAGACAGACCTTTACGAAGGTGACAAGGTGAACTATGAG
>JAIPBJ010000105.1 GCA_021739625.1 Flavobacteriales bacterium
CCACCACTCCCCTGCATTCGCCCCGGACCGAGATGTGATTGGGACGTTCCTTGGCCGCATCCATCTGCTGCTTCATCTGATGCAACTGCTTGATCTTGTCCAGCATAACGCAATTGAGTTGTAGTGAATTCTATGACAGGGGAATCAGGCGGATTTCTTCCTGCCTGTGGCCTCCGAAATAATGTTGAGCCGGTGGCGGTTGAGCGCATCGGTCTCTTCTTTCAGATCAATGCTGTCGGGAATCTCCTTGTATTGGAACATGACCTCAGGACAACACTCGGCAATGAGCTGTTGCAGCTTCACTACTTCCTGCATTATCTCGTCCTGACGGTCTGCTGACATCCACACAAAACTACCCGTTCTGTCAGAAACCGATCGATTGTGGATAAAAAGATTTGAACATCCCTCATGTTTCTTCCACAGCGGAGACAGGTTGAAATGGCCGCGTCAGGTTCAATGCCGTCATCAGGCTGTTCAAAAAAAGTGCAGCCTTCCTTGCCCTGCTCCAACCGCTTCCGGGACGTTTTCCTTTCCGATATGGAATCACTGCCGCATGGTCGGCATGTTGATAAAGTTGGATGAGCGAATTTCCAGGCCTGAAACCTTTCTGCAGAGCACTTTGAACGATACTCCGATCGGCCAGCATGAAGTCGGATCCGTGTGCCGGGACATTGCGCATGCCAATGATGCGGAGTGAAGCGTAGAAGATACGGCTGATGAGGCGGTCGGTGAGAGAACCGGTCACAGAATCGCGGACGGCCTGAACCAAGAGATGTCCACGCTGCCAATGTTCCACCAATGTGGGGATCAGCAGCGGTGGATCGTCACCATCTGCGGCCATCACGATCACCGCATCTCCCGATGCAGCCTCCAACCCGGAAAGAATGGCCCGATAGGATCCCACATTCACGCCCAGACGAATCCCCTTGATGGGAATGGCGCGTTCATCCTTCCACGTTCGAATCACTTCCCAGGTGCCGTCCGAACTCGCATCGTCCACCAGGATCAACTCAAGATCCACACCCGATGCGCCCAGCTTCGTGGTCGATGCGACTATTCCTTCTAAAGTTTGGGCCAGATGGCGCTCATTGCGGAAGCACGGGATGACAATGGAGACGACTGTCATGGCTTCTCAAAGGTCGTTCTTCCAAGGCATGCCGCGGTCAAATCGCGCAGGCCACGGATAGAGTGGATGGCCTCCGGCATCTACCAATTCACGCACATCGCCCTTCAGGACAGCTGGAGAACCGACAAGGAAGGAGTGGTCTGCGGCATCGCGGTTCACAGTGGCGTTGGCCGCAACAAGGCAATGTTTCCCAATGTGTACTCCTGCGAGTATGACAGCATGTACCCCAATTTGCGTGTAGTCACCGATCATAGGGGCAATGGTCTCGGTACTGGGCGGAAATCTGTCGTTGGTGGTGACCGCAAACGGATAAATGAACACGAAGCTGCCCAACCTTGTGCCCTGCGCCAGATGTACGCTGCTGTGCAGACGGCAGTGATTGCCCATTGTAATGTGACCTTGAAGGTCTCCGAATGTGCCCACGGAACAGTGGTCGCCTATGGTGCAATGCTCGCGGATCACAGCATGGTGACCAGTGTGGAGACCTGCACCGAAAGTGGAACCCGCATAAAGAATGGTATGGCTCCTGATGACTGCTTCCTTCCCGATAACAGTGCTTGGCTGCACATAATTCGAATCGGAATAAGATGCCGTCAACGGCTCTCCAAGGGTGCAATTGCTACCAATGATGCTCCCTGCACCTATCTCCACCCCATCATGCACCACAGTATTGTCGCCAATGCGCACACCTTCACCAATGATGGCATTCGGACTTATGTTGATGTTGGACCTGGACAAAGGTTTCAGATTGAAAGCTTCAAGGCCCAAAGGTATCCTTTCAGAAAGTCGGGACGGAGGTTCCATGAAGTATCATTGCCCCATGCCGCTCACACGCCCTGAACTCCGCGAACTGCTCGAAGAGAAATATGACCGCTACTGCCGCTCTGATTTTCTGACCGATGACCCGATTCTCATTCCGCACATGTTCGAGAACAGGCGAGACCGTGAGATTTCCGGCCTCATCGCGGCAACCATTGCATGGGGCCAGCGGCCCACCATCATACGAAACGCCAAGAAGGCCATGCATCTCATGGGATATGAACCCCATCGTTTTGTGATGGAACACAGCGAACTGGAATTGGATGGACTGAGGCATTTTGTTCACCGCACCTTCAATGGCGATGACCTCATCCATTTCATTCTTGCCCTGAGGAATATCTATCAGCACCACGACTCGTTGGAAAACGTGTTCCTGTCAGGCATGGCTGGCACCGACCTGACCATGCGTCCAGCATTGATGCACTTCAAACAGGCATTCTTTTCAATCCCTCATCAAGTGCGGACAGAGAAGCATGTGGCAGACCCCTCAAAGGGATCATCGGCCAAAAGACTCAACATGTTCCTGCGTTGGATGGTGCGCGATGACGGCCGGGGTGTGGATCTTGGCCTGTGGAAGCACATCTCCCCTGCCGTGCTCTCATGTCCACTCGATGTACATTCTGGACGTGTGGCACGGCAGCTTGGCCTTCTTGAAAGAAAACAGGACGATTGGAAGGCTGTGGAGGAACTGGACGCGGCACTGCGCAGCTTTGACCCTAACGACCCTGTGAAGTACGATTTCGCGCTCTTCGGAATGGGAGTCTTTGAGCATGGACGGGCCACAGCCGGTAAATGACTGAAAGCAAGACTGATTTTCGCAGCTCGTACTTTTCATCAACCTGCACCATCGAACCTTGGAACACAGAAATTTGAAACCGTGAAAAAGCCAGCGACATACGTGCGCGACCCTCGCTCTCCCGTGCCTCTCAATGAAACAGTTACGCGTTATATGCGATCCAACCGCAGCAAGGACACCAAGCCCGAACTTTTGCTGCGCAAGGCCTTGTGGAAGTCCGGAATAAGAGGTTACCGCCTCCATTGGAAGAATGTGCCCGGCAAACCGGACATTGCATTTCCGGGCAGGAAACTGGCGGTGTTCATGAACGGATGCTTCTGGCACCGGTGTCCACACTGCGAACTTGGCATGCCCAAGCACAACGCTGATTTCTGGGCGGGGAAATTTGCCCGAAATGTGGCACGCGACAAAGAGAAGCATGAGGCCCTGCTTTCCGATGGTTGGAAAGTGCTCGTTATCTGGGAATGCGAGCTGAAGGCTGATGTTGAAAAGGCGTTACAAAAAGTTGCGGAACTGCTCGGAAGGTGATAGACCATACGCCCTACCTTCGTCTGCATGGGTCCTCTCAAGGTCATTGAACTGTTTGCCGGGGTCGGTGGTTTCCGCCTCGGATTGGAGTCCGTGAAGGATGCAGATGGGAAACCGGTCTATCACACCGTCTGGAACAACCAGTGGGAGCCGGGCGCGGCAAAGCAGCACGCATCCGACATCTATGTGCGCCATTTCGGGGCCGAGGGCCACTGCAATCAGGATCTGGAGCGCGTTGTGGCCCTCGATTTCAACAGTATCCCAGACCATGACATGCTCGTGGGCGGATTTCCATGCCAGGACTATTCGGTTGCCAACACGCTCAACCGCGCCCATGGTCTCATTGGGCACAAAGGCGTACTGTGGTGGAGTATCCATGCTATCCTCGAACGTAAGGAGAATCCTCCCAAATACCTCATGCTCGAAAACGTGGACCGATTGCTGAAATCGCCCGCCAAGCAGCGTGGACGAGACTTTGCGGTGATGATGGCCTCGCTGGCCGACCTTGGCTATGCAGTGGAATGGCGCGTGATCAATGCGGCCGATTATGGAATGCCACAGCGCAGACGCAGGGTGTTCCTGATGGGTTACCACCGCAGTACTGATATTTATGGACAGCTCAAAGAGCTTGAAACACCCTTTGACCACATCACGGCCGATGGCCCTATGGCAACTGCGTTTCCCTGCCATTTTGAACTGCGCAATTGGCCAATGGAATTCAACTTGGAGGGAAGTCTGGCCGACATCACCAACAATTTCAACATGGATGGCGGGGATTCGCCATTTGAAAATACTGGGCTGATGATCGAACGGAAAATTTTCAGTCTGAAGACCAAAGCTGAATACCTTGGTGCAAAGACCGTGCTGGGCGATGTGCTGCAACCACTGAAAGATGTACCCAAGGATTTCTTCATCACCGATAAGGAACTGGAGAAATGGAAGTACCAGAAAGGCGGAAAAAGCTATGAGCGCACCAGCGCATCAGGCCACACCTACCGATATGCTGAGGGCGGAATGGCCTTCCCTGACAGTCAGGATCTGCCCAGTCGCACCATTGTCACCAGCGAAGGAGGCAAGTCGCCCAGCCGGATGACGCACGTGGTGTGTCAGGAAGGCACTTACAGACGGCTCACCCCTCTCGAACTGGAACGGTTGAACATGTTCCCTGACAATTTCACCCAAGGGCCGAGCGCCAACAAACGGGCGTTCCTGATGGGAAATGCGCTCGTAGTTGGGGTGATAGAACGCCTGGGTGCGGCCCTGCATGCCGCCATCGTTCCCGAACCCCAGGCTGTATGACCTATCCCGCCAAGATATTGGTGGCCTGGGCCGAGGCTATCGGGGGGAACGCTGCCATCCGTGACTGGCTGATGAAGAACGGCTATCCCGAACTTGGTCTCTTTGTCCACGCGCTCTACCTGCAGGACCATGCACGCGACTGGCTGATGAAGAATGGACATCCGCATCTGATGGCCATCATTCGTGGTGCAGAGGGCGACAACGCTGCGGTGAAATGGTTGGAGACACATGGTTACACCCCATTGTCCAAAATCGCAATGACTGGCGATGGAGACGATGCTGCTCTGCACTGGCTCAAATTGAATGGTCATCCCGAACTGGCCATGGTGGCTATTCGCCTGCGCGCGGTGAAGGATCGCATCGAATCCGACAATGTGGATCACCATAAGTTCAATCCTAACAGCTGACACGCAATTTCGCGTTATGGATTTCAGCAACAATCAATATCAGCGCTTTACGGATGTCCGTACAGTAAATTGATCCAATGCACAACCCTGAGTGCCATCCTGCCGTAACAGCGGACATCCTTACCAATGATTTAGGGTATAAAAGTGAAGGAGCATTACAACATAGAGCGGATCATGGCCGAGCAGGACATCCTTCTCGCCTATCGTGATGTGATCACAGAAGAGACTGTGCAACAACTGCTTGAGCTTTCCGAATTGAAGCTTACCATGCATGGCGAGGAAAGGAAATTGCGCAAAAAGGTGTTCAACGTGCTGGTGGAATGCTTGCAGAATGTGGTGAATCACAGCTACCGCTGTGAAACAGACTGTGCCAGCATTCTCATTATCAGCAAGACGCCCGATGCCATCATGGTGCGTACAGGAAACATGGTGAGCAACCTGAATCTGATGGAGTTTGAGACCCGTGTCACCAAAGTGAATCAACTGGTAATGGATACCGTGCGGGAGACCTACGGCAAGCAGTTGGAATCCGCCCAGTTCTCTGCCAAAGGAGGTGCTGGCCTCGGACTGCTGGACATGTACCGCAGAAGTGGACAACCCATCGACTATGCGATTCACACTATAGATGAGAGCAAGAGTTTTCTCAGCATAAGTGTGAGTATTGGCAGGAATCAATGAAAAAAGGGCCGTGGTGCAAACGCACTACGGCCCTTTATGTCAATCCGACTAGTGTCTTACTTCTTCTTGTCCACCTTGTTCAGACCGGATGTCACACCAAAGAGTTCAATGGACTTCTTGTTGTAGGCATCTGCAGCCTTCTCAGCAGTTGTAAAAAGCCCGAGATTGATCGGCTCCTTTTGGTGGTAGATGATGGCTCGGAAACGGCCCTTGCTGTCCTGAGTCACCCCACGATAACCTGTCTGGCTCCGTGAGGACTTCATCTGTCTGCGCAGTTCGCCCATGGTCGTCCATTCGAGGTTCTCAATGCGTGAATCCAGCACATTACCGTTGATGAAACGCACAATCTGCTTCTTTCCCTGGACTACAGGCTTTTTGCAGAACTTCTCTGCTATGTATTTATGCAGGTAGATGGTCTCGTAGGTAGGCCCCTGTTTTGTGGTCACACAGCGCTGGTACACTGCATAGCCGCTTGAATGGGCCCTCAGATTGTCCAAGAATTTGAGGGACATCAGATAGTCGTTTGACTGGATGTCTTTCCGCACCTTTTCATCGATGGTGACATACTGGTCAATACGATTCTTAAGTTTGATTTTAATTGACATGGCATTGTGGTTTTTGGTTAGAACTGAATTGTGCTTTGGCGAGCATCGTATTGTTCAACAGGGCAGCGATGGTCATTCGGCCAACGCCCCCTGGGACAGGTGTGATAAAACTTGATTTCGGGGCAACCTCATCAAAAGCCACATCTCCCACAATGCGGTATCCTTTGGTTGATGAAGGGTCTTCCAAGCGGGTGATGCCCACATCGATGACCACTGCTCCTTCCTTGACCATATCGGCCTTGATGAATTCGGGCCTTCCGAGTGCTACGACAAGAATATCGGCACTTCGGGTGAAAGATGCGAGATCCTTTGTTCTGCTATGGCACAAGGTCACGGTACAATTCCCGGGATTGCTGTTGCGGCTCAGTAGAATGGACATGGGCGTGCCAACTATATTGCTTCTACCCACTACCACACAATGTTTCCCTGATGTCTCAATACCATATCGCTTCAACATTTCCATGATGCCAGCAGGAGTTGCTGATACGAAAGTAGGCATGCCCAGAACCAACTTGCCAAGATTCACCGGATGGAAACCATCAACATCCTTGGAAGACAGCACGGCCTCTGTTACCCGTTCTTCATTGATATGCTTGGGCAGCGGGAGTTGAACGATGAGACCATCGATGGTCTCATCGGCATTGATACGCGCAACTTCGGCCAACAGCCGATCTTCCGACACATCCGCAGGCAATCGGACCAAAGTGGATGCGAACCCGATTTCCTTGCACGATTTCACCTTGCTTGCCACGTATGTCTCGCTCGCGCCATCGTTGCCCACAAGTATGGCAGCAAGGTGCGGTGGCCGTTCGCCACGGGCGACCATGTCCCTCACAGCTACGGCCAGCTCGGCCTTCACCTCATCAGATATGCGCTTTCCGTCCAGAATCATCATCGAAATCCGTTACAAGTGTAGTGAAAAAATCAAATTAACAAAACCGGCATTTGCTGTGAAAATAATTTGATGGATTTCCAATGTTTCAACAATCTGCCACTGAAGATTACTCAACATAGTATCTATTCATTCAGCGATAGAGAATGTTCATGCTTTCATGCCGGGCATTTTCCGCATCATTTGGCTCATTGCTCCTTTGTTGGACATCATGCGCATCATCTTCTTGCTGTCCTCAAATTGCTTCAAGAGCCTGTTGACGTCCTGAATGCCAGTACCGCTGCCCTGAGCTATACGTTTCCTCCTGCTGCCATCGATTATCTGCGGATTGGCGCGCTCCTTCGGGGTCATTGAGCCGATGATGGCCTCCACACTCTTGAATGCGTCATCACCTATCTCTACGTCCTTGAGCATTTTGCCCATGCCGGGTATCATGCCCATCAGGTCCTTGACGTTGCCCATCTTCTTGATCTGCTGAATCTGACCGAGAAAATCGTTGAAGTCGAAAGTGTTCTTGGCAATCTTCTTTTGAAGTTCGCGTGCTTCCTTCTCATCAAATTGCTCTTGGGCGCGTTCCACCAGCGACACGATGTCGCCCATGCCAAGGATGCGGTCGGCCATCCGGTCGGGATGGAAGACATCCAATGCATCGAGCTTCTCCCCTATTCCAACGAACTTGATGGGCTTGTTGACCACCGTTCGGATGGAAAGGGCCGCACCTCCCCGTGTGTCACCGTCAAGCTTGGTGAGCACTACGCCATCGAAATTAAGGCGGTCGTTGAATGCCTTAGCAGTATTTACCGCATCCTGTCCTGTCATGGAATCGACCACGAAAAGGGTCTCCTGCGGCTGGATGGCTTTGTGAACGCGGTCGATCTCGTTCATCATCTCCTCGTCCACCGCCAAACGGCCTGCCGTATCCACAATGACCACATTGAAACCGTGGTTCTTGGCATGGCGAATGGCGTTCTGAGCAATCTGAACAGGATTCTTGTTGCCGTCTTCCGTATATACTTCCGCACCTACCTGACCGGCAAGGACCTTCAGCTGATCGATGGCCGCAGGGCGGTACACGTCACACGCCACCAACAGCACACGTTTGTTGCGTTTTGACTTCAAGTGAAGCGCCAACTTGCCACTGAAAGTCGTCTTACCAGATCCCTGAAGGCCCGCAATAAGGAACACGGTCGGATTGCCACTGAGGTTAACATCCTGCGCGGCACCGCCCATCAATGCGGTCAGCTCATCCTTCGTGATCTTGACCAGAAGTTGGCCCGGCTTGATGCTCGTAAGCACATTCTGACCGAGCGCGGCCTCCTTCACCCTGTCGGTGAATTCCTTGGCCACCTTGAAGTTCACGTCAGCATCGAGCAGTGCGCGCCTCACCTCCTTCATGGTCTCTGCCACGTTGATCTCGGTGATCTTACCCTCACCTTTCAGCGTCTGAAACGCCTTTTCAAATTTGTCTGCCAGATTTTCGAACATGCCTTACCGTCTGTTTTTTTAGGTAGCCAAAGATACAGGCATCACCCTGTCTCAGCAAGTCCGGGAGTTGAGATTCAACATCTCTTTGAACAAGCGTTCATACGCTCGGGAACCACAGGAGAAACCCTACTTTTGCGGCCCGAAACAATACACCTTAACAGTTACAGATGGCTACGAACAGAACGTTCACAATGATCAAGCCCGATGCCGTGCAGAGCAACAGCATCGGAGGGATACTGGAGATGATGAACACAGCGGGATTCCGTGTCATCGCCATGAAATACACCAAACTGACCGCTGAACTCGCTGGAGAGTTCTATGCTGTTCACAGCGCACGTCCGTTCTATGGCGAACTGGTGGAATACATGAGCAGCGGTCCGATCGTGGCCGCCATTCTGGAGAAAGAGAATGCGGTTGCCGACTTCCGTGCCCTGATCGGTGCCACCGACCCTGCCGAGGCCGCAGAAGGAACCATCCGCAGCAGATTTGCCGAATCGAAGGCCAAGAATGCCGTTCACGGTTCGGACAGCGATGAGAATGCTGCCGTTGAAGGTGAATTCTTCTTCTCGAAATTCGAGCGTTTCTGATCTTTTCAGAACCTGAAATCGGCCTGCAGGCCGGTCGGGAGATCCCTTTGGCCTGGCCTGAGGGATTTCTTTTTTCAAGTAGGCGGGACAACAACCCCGAACTTTGAACTTTGAACCTTGAATTCTACAACGCATCATTATGCTCCAACCCACCTTTCTCCGCGACAACCGCCAAGAGACCATTGACCGACTGGCCAAGCGCGGTTTTGATGCCACCGAGGCCGTGGACATCATCATATCAATTGACGACAGCCGCAAGGCAACACAGACCGAACTGGATGGTGTCCTTGCAGAGTCCAACCGCATTGCCAAGGACATTGGGGCGCTTTTCAAAGAAGGCAAACAGACAGAGGCCAACGCTGCAAAGGTGCAGGCAGGTGAACTGAAGGAAAGGTCCAACCTTCTTCAGGAACAGTTGCTGTCCATTGAGACTCGATTGCAGGATCGGCTTTATCAGTTGCCGAACATGCCTCACAGCACCGTTCCGTTCGGTAGAACGGCCGAGGACAACCAGACCGTGCGCTCCGGTGGCCAGATGCCAACGCTGGCAAAGGATGCCCTTCCCCATTGGGATCTGGCCAAGAAATTCAACATCATCGACTTTGAACTGGGCGTGAAAGTGACAGGCGCGGGATTCCCGGTCTATCGCGGACAGGGTGCCCGGTTGCAGCGCGCGCTGATCAACTGGTTCCTCGATGAGGCACGGGATGCGGGTTATACCGAATACATCCCTCCGTTCATGGTCAACGAGGCTTCGGGCTATGGAACTGGGCAACTACCCGACAAGGAGGGGCAGATGTACTACATGCCGGCCGATGAGTTCTACATGGTTCCCACTGCCGAGGTGCCGCTGACAAATTTCTTTCGCGATGTGATCCTGAAAGCCGAGGAACTGCCTGTGAAATTGACCGCCTACACGCCCTGTTTCCGCAGAGAGGCGGGTTCCTACGGCAAGGATGTGAAGGGACTCAACCGTCTGCATCAGTTCGACAAGGTCGAGGTGGTGCAAGTGGCGCATCCCGACAAGAGCTATGGCATTCTGGAGGAGATGGTTACGCATGTTTCCGGACTGCTGGACAAGCTGGGCCTGCCCTACCGCATTCTTAGACTCTGTGGTGGAGACATGGGCTTCACATCGGCACTCACCTACGACCTCGAAGTCTGGAGTGCAGGACAGGGCCGCTGGCTGGAAGTGAGCTCGGTCTCCAACTTTGAGACCTTTCAGGCTAACCGCCTCAAATTGCGTTTCCGCGAAGGCAACGAAAAGCCACAATTGGCCCACACC
The DNA here is from genome assembly GCA_021739625.1 of Flavobacteriales bacterium. GTDB lineage: Bacteria > Bacteroidota > Bacteroidia > UBA10329 > UBA10329 > UBA10329. The sequence goes on from JAIPBJ010000105.1 coordinate 10,508, forward strand.
CTCAACGGCAGTGCGCTGGCCCTGCCACGCATCATGGCCGCACTGTTGGAGAACTATCAGGTGGCCGATGGCATTCGCGTTCCAGAAGTGCTGCACAGCTACACGGGCTTCCACACCATCACTGGCGCATGATACGGTCGCTCACATCATTCCTGACCGTTCTGGGGACGATATGGGCACTTTCGGGCTGCAGACCGGATTTCGCACAGGAAATGAAAGCCGTGCAGAGCATGACCTCCGTGCTCGATGGGCTGGACATGCGCATCAATGATCTGGACACTGTAGCTGCGCATGAGGCCATTGAACGTCTCCATTTCCAATGCGCACGCATCCTGCCGCTGCTGGATTCCCTTGCACAGGACAGCACCAACCTGACTCCTGTCACTTCCTGTGACCTGCCCGACCGTTTGACCGAAGCCATGACCCGTAGGAACATCCTCGCACAGGAACTGAAACATACCCGCCAACAGCTTCTCGACCTTCATTCCGATCTGCGAGAGGGCCGTGCAAACAAGGACAGCGTTTCTGCATTCATCGAGGTGGAGTTCCTCTACGTGGAGCATCTGGGAGAGCTTTTGGATGACCTGTCCGATCAGGTATCCTCCTACATTCATCAGGAAACGGCAGCCCGACCGATCATGGACAGCCTGATGACAGTGACAACAGCTAAGTTTGTGGAATGAGGGTTCTATGGGGTGTTTTGATGATAATGCTTATAGGACTGCTTCCTATCAGCTCTCTCGCCCAGACCAACACGGACGAGCAGTTGGCCGCGCAGTATTTCAAGAACGGGGAATTTGACAAGGCCGAGGTGCTGTATGAGAAGCTGTACAAACGCACCAACGATGAGTTCTTCTACAACTATTATATAGACTGCCTCCTGAAACTGAAGAATTTCAGTGAGGCCGAAAAGGTGGTGGACAAACGGTTGAGGAAGGAGGCCGACCCCGTGCTCCTCGTTCAACTGGGGCATATACACCTGACCGCAGGCGATGAAAAAAAGGCGCAACTGGTCTGGACAGAGGCCCTGAAGCAGTTGCCGGCAATTCAACGCCAGATTGAACGTATGGCCATTGCTTTCATGGAAATCAAGCAGTCGGACCTTGCCGTGAGCACCTACGAAAAAGGCCGGAAACTGCTCAGCGGCATAATCAACTATCGTTTCGAACTGGCCCGGATCCATGCCTCGCAGAACAAGATCGACCTGCTCTACAATGAGGTGCTGGCCGCGATTGAAGAAGATCCCAATCAAGTGAATGAAGCGCGCACCGTGCTGCTTGAGGTGCTGGCCGATGATCCGGATAATCGTAAGAGTGAACTTCTCAAAGAGACCCTGATCGAACGCATACAGAAGAGTCCGGACAGGCTGGTCTATCCGGAGTTGTTGATCTGGCACTTTGAGCAGAAGAAAGATTTCCGTGCTGCGCTGACACAGACCAAAGCCTTGGACAGACGCAACAAGGAGGATGGCTCACGGGTCTATCAACTGGGCATCATCTGCAAGAGCAACCGTGCTTATGATGCCGCCATTGAGGCTTTCGAGTATGTGATAAAGAAGGGCAGCGACAACTACTACCATCTGCCCGCCAAGAAAGAACTGGTGAGTGCGCTCTATCTAAAAGTGACGGATGGACAGAACTATACCGCAGAAGACCTTGCGTCTTTGGAGCAGACATTCCTTGCCACGATAGATGAGTTCGGACGCAGCGCGCGCACAGCGAGCATGATGATGAACCTTGCCGAGCTCTACACCTTTTATATACATGACACGCAGAAAGGCATAGACCTGTTGATTGAGGTAGCAGAGATCCCAGGCATCAGGCTCGAAGAACTCGCGCAGTCGAAAGTGCAGTTGGCAGATGCGCTGCTGTTCATTGGCGATGTGTGGGAGGCCACATTGCTCTATTCTCAGGCCGAGAAACTCATCAAGACCGGGGACATAGGTCGAAT
>JAIPBJ010000106.1 GCA_021739625.1 Flavobacteriales bacterium
ACGCTCCAGATCAGGAATCTTGGAACGGTGGCAGGTGCAGAGGTGGTGCAGGTCTATGTGTCGTCCCCTGATGATGGAGCGGCAAAGCCCGTCAAACTGCTGCGGGCGTTCCGAAAGGTGCCGCTGCAGCCCGGTGAAGCGCAGGAGGTCACGCTCACCATCCCTATGCGCGACCTTGCCCACTATGATGTGAAGACGGGCTCTTGGAAAGTGCAAGGCGGCAGCTACCGGCTTCTTGTGGGCAACAGCTCGCGCCAAAGTGCATTGCAGCAGATAGGGTTCTCGGTGAGCGATTGAGCACATGAGCTATAAGCCGGCAGGCGGTCGTGCCCGCCTACTTTTGCCGTCATGCGCATCCTTATCATCGAGCCTTTCTTCACAGGATCGCACCGCCAATGGGCCGAGGGCTATCAGCGGCACAGCGGTCATGCCGTGGAGCTGTTGACATTGGAGGGCAGACACTGGAAATGGCGGATGCACGGAGGGGCAGTGGCGCTGGCCGAGCGGTTCAATGCAAGCGACAGCCGTCCAGACCTCATTGTGGCCACGGACATGCTGGACCTCACCACGTTCCTTTCGCTGACCAGAAAGCGCACCGCCCGCATTCCATCGGCCATCTACTTCCACGAGAATCAGCTCACCTATCCTTGGTCGGCCACCGATGCGGATGTGAAACTGAAGCGCGACATGCATTACGCCTTCATCAACTACACCTCTGCACTGGCTGCCGACCACGTGCTGTTCAACTCGCACTATCACCGAGAGTCGTTCCTCCATGCCCTGCCCGGGTTCCTTGGGGCGTTCCCCGACCATCAGGGTCTGTCGGGTGTGGCCGCCATGGGCAACAAGAGCGGGGTGCTGCATCTGGGACTTGACCTTGCATCGCTTGACGGCCATCGCCCCGAAGCGCATGAAAGGCAGCAGGAGGCGGTCGTTCTATGGAACCACCGCTGGGAGTATGACAAGAACCCCGAGCAGTTCTTCAACGCCCTCTTCACTATTAAGGACAGGGGCCTGAAGTTCAAATTGGTGGTGCTGGGCGAGCAGTTCAAGGATTCACCTGCAATCTTCAAGGAGGCCAAGGAACGGCTCAGCGGCCACATCCTGCATTGGGGACATGCCGAATCGCGCGAGGAGTATGCCCGATGGCTCTGGCTGTCGGACATACTGCCGGTGACCTGCCAACAGGATTTTTTCGGAGGGAGTGTGGTGGAGGCGATGTACTGCGGTGTGCGGCCACTGCTGCCCATGCGACTGGCCTATCCCGAGCACCTGCCGTCAGCAGCCCACAGCAGCTATTTCTATGAGGGCGACCCTACCGACCGCCTCCATCAACTGATAGCGGACAACGACCGGGACCGCACACTGGGGGTCCGGCACTCTGTAGAGCATTATGACTGGGGCAGCATGGCGGTGGCGTATGACCGCAGATTCATGGAGATGGCCGGTCACTGACGTTTGGCGGCCAACTGCACGTCCATCCAGAACCGCACGGGTTCCTCCATGACGTTGTATCGGGTAAGTGTGCGCTGATTCATGCCCATGTTGGCACTGCTGTTGGGGTTCATGCCATAAGGATTGCCTCCGTAGGGATCCATGCCCTGTCCACGGCCCATGGCGCGGTCGCCTGCCGACAGTTGCTGGTTCTGTGAAGTGATGTCGGTCTGCTGGATGATTTCGCCAGTGGGGAATTTGAAGGTTCCGGTCTCGATGCCCAATGCCACCTTCCCGTCAGCACTTGGGAGCAATGCCAGCGGAATGGCGGCCTCATAGACCAAGGCCCGGTCGCTGTCCAATCTTATATGCACCTGCGTGCCATCGTCCAATGGCGCACCGTTGAACACCTGAACCACGCTCCCATTGTATTTCCGGTAGCCCTCTGTGGGCAGCATGCGCTCCAATTGCCCTTTGCGGTCAATGGCGTTCATTGCGGGGTTGAGGTCCTCCTCGGTCAGTTCATATTTGTCCACATAGATGGGGAACTGCAGTTCGTTGCGTTCCTTCTTCTTGCCCTCGGCACCGAGGAAGACGCGCATCCCGGTCTGCAGGATCTTCATGATGGTGAGGCGGTCGGTCACATCCATCGTCAGATAGAGATGGGTGCTGTCGTTGGTCACGTTGTATCTGATCTTGGATTCGGCATGATAGAACCGGAAGGTGCTTTCCACCTTGTTGGGAACATTCCATTTGCTTTCCAATATCTGTTTGCTGCAACCGACCAGCAGAAAGGCGGCCGCCAAGGGGAGAATGAATCTGAATGTCATGCGGCAAAGGTCGGGAATAAGCGGTTCGGGCATCAGGATATGGCATGTTGCCATGACATGAACCTGAACATGAAAAACACGTAGGTTTGGGCATCATTGACAAGCCATGAAAAAACTGCTTCTTTCTGTGATGCTGTGCGCTGCGTTGCCCGTGATGCACGGCTGCCTGCCCAAGGCCGGCTGCACCGACCACACTGCCGAGAACTATGACCCTGAGGCTGAGGAATGGGACGGGTCCTGCATCCCGTCAAGGGACAAGCTCATTGGAGACTACACCTACACTTGCCTCTGGACAGATGTGTTCACGGAAGATGACAGCATTTCTTTCGGCAGCATTCAGATCACAGAATCCAGCGATGCGAACAACGCCTTCCTGCTCAACATGGACGGTGAATATGTGCTGGGCGGTGTGATTGCGGCAAACGACATTGTCATGGACCCCTATTCTGAGGAATGGACCTACTTCTTCATGCCCTATACGCGCACCTTCACCGGACAGGGCGAATGGCTTACCAGCGACACGGTCGATGTGGCCCTGACCCTCACCACCAGACGTCCGCAAATAGAAGGCACTCCTGCAGCGATAGTCCTGTATCCTCAGAATTACAACTACTATCTCAGCAAGCAGTAAGGTAACCTTTGTTTGAGGTTATCGTAATCCCCGCCCATGTCAAAAGGCCGTTCCCTGTTCCTGTTTGCCGCGTGTGCCAACCTTTTGATGGCGTTGCTTCTGCTGGTGTCCTGCGACAAGCAACGAGGCTGCAACCGGTTCGGATCGGAGAACTACGATCCCGATGCCATCGTGGATGACGGATCGTGCATCGAGATGCGCGACAAGTTCCTGGGGCAGTATTCCGTGACCGCAGACTGTAGCGAAGGTGCCTATCTGAGCACGATCAGCGAGACCAGCGACAGGTTCATTGTGGAGATCACCAACATTGGCGACACGCTGGGGACCGTGACGGCCGAAGTGATAGCGGACAACATCACCATTGAACGTCAAACGGTGCGAACCAGTGTGACCGTGGAAGGTGCCGGGGTTTACAACAGTGAACTCAATGTGTTGGACATGACCATCCGCATCAGAGACAGGCGCAGTGGCACAGAGGTCATTACCAATTGCATCGACCGTTGCGTGAAGAACTGATGACACGGTCAACAAACATTCACTTCGTCACATTTATATACTTTCACCGTTTCTTTCATTGCTACGAAAGCTGAACCGTAATATGATAAAGAAGCTCTTTCCATGGATGGCATTGTTGCTGATGCCTGCCATACTGTTCACAGGATGCGACCCCACGCGCGGATGCACGGACCCCTATTCTGACAATTTCAATCCCGATGCCACAGAGGACGATGACACCTGTGTGCCGACACGGCTGAAATTCGTAGGAGAATATGACTGCAATGGCACATCTCACACAGGCGACACCGTGCTCACCTCCTACGATCAGGTGCAGATGAGCATCACCGATGAGACTGCCAACACGCCCGAGGACATGATAATGGGCATCAGCAATTTCGATCAGCCCCTCTATTCGCTCGACCTGTTGGTGACCTCGCAGTATGGGTTCTCGATAACTACCCAGACCATCGGAGCATTCACTTTCTTCGGCAGTGGAAACATCAACGGAAGGGTGATCGAGATGAGCTACACACGCATCGAGAAGATTGAGATAGAACCTGAAGTGTTCGATTTCGACACCCTGTATCTGAGCCTTTATGGCATTCAGAATCTTGACTGACAGAAAGATGAGACCATCAGCATTCTCTTGGATGACATTGAAAGCACTGGGCCTGGGCCTGCTGCTGTGCGCTGCCGGATCTGTTCTTAACGGATGCAGCGAAGAGGTGGGCTGCACCAACCGCAGGTCTGACAATTACAATCCCGATGCGGTGCGTGATGACGGCACGTGCATCAACTCGCGCGACAAATTCCTCGGAGTTTACAATGTGCTTCACATCTGCTGGCCCGACACCATGCTTCCTCAGCCACGGTTCATGACCATTGCCGAGGATGATCTGCGGGTTGAGGAAAAGGATGATGTGAAAATTCTCAATTTCGGAACGGACAGCATCTCTGTCCGCGCATTGATCAGTCGGCAGACCCTCACCATCCCACGTCAGGACCTGAGTGTTGGAGGGATTCCGTTCACTTTCCGTGGCGAAGGCCACATTGATGACACCGGTTATCTGACCATCATCTATTCCACTTGGCTGCCCAACGGGCAGGAGGTGCTGAAAGATTGCGTGATCTTCTGCACGCCTTTGGACTGAGCGCTTCGTAAATTGCGTCCATGAGCGGTGCACTTTGGAGGCGATTCATAGCTGGTTGGGCCATAGCGCTGCTATCACTCTGCCTGACGCGGCTCATCTTCTTCATCAACAATTTCGATACACTCCATGCCGATGCGGCCACGGTGGCCTTGTCATTCCTGCATGGCGTAAGGTTCGATGCGGTGAGTACGGCATACGCGCTGCTGCCTTTCATACTGCTGCTGCCGGTCTTTCTCAAGCTGAGAGGATTCCTTCGCCTGTATTTCGTGGCTGCCGTTGGGGCCATGAACATGCTCAACTGCATCGATGCGGAGTTCTTCCGGTTCATCAGCAGACGGTCAACAGACGACCTGTTCCGCTTCGCTTTCATCAGCGATGACATTTACACCATCGGCCCCGACCTCGTTCGCGATTTCTGGTATCTTGTGCTGCTGTGGGCATTGGTCATGCTGTTGGTGCTGTGGCTCTATAATAGGGTCATACACCCGGTGAGCACTGGTGAAAGTTCTGGCAGCCGCATCATGGCCACGGTCAGCATGATGGCATTCGCTCTGCTCACAGTGGTGGCGATGCGCGGTGGAATGCAACGTATTCCCATCGGCATCATCGATGCGGGTCAGGCTCACGATCCGAGGTTCAGTGTGCTTGAGCTCAATTCGTCCTTCACCATGCTCAAGACCTTCGGCAAGCCCGACCTGCCAGAGCTCCAGTATTTCGAGGATGACGAGAACCCGATGAGTCCGATCCTGACCCTGCAAGGAGCATTGCAGGGTCATCTGCGCGGTCACAATGTGGTGGTGCTCATTGTAGAGAGCCTTGGGAGCGAGTACATGGGACGGCTCAACGGTCTGGGCCACACCTACACGCCCTTTATCGATTCGCTGTGCAACGAGGGGCTGCTTTTCACCAATGCCTTTGCCAACGGCCATCGTTCGATCGAGGGCATTCCTGCCTGCATGGCGGCACTGCCCACACTGATGTATGAGCCGTTCATCACCTCGCGCTATGCTCAGAACCATTTCAGCAGTCTGCCGAACCTGCTCGGCCCGTTGGGCTATACCTCCTATTTCATGCACGGAGGCGAGAACGGCACCATGGGTCTGCTGCCATTCGCCAATCAGGCGGGGTTCGACCATTACCTTGGCAAGAACGAATATCCTGACCCTTCCCATTATGACGGTCATTGGGGCATTTTTGACCACCATTTCCTACACCATGCCACAGAAGTATTCAGCGCAGCTCCCAAACCTTTCGTGGCAGGCATCTTCACCCTGTCGAGCCATCATCCTTACAGCGTTCCAGAAGAACTGAGGGGGAGGTTCCCTGTCGGCAATCTGCCCATCCATGAGAGCATCGGCTATGGCGACTATTCTGTGAGAAGGTTCTTTGAGGATGCGAAACGGACGGACTGGTATGACAACACACTTTTCGTGATCACTGCCGATCACACCTCGCTCTCCGAATTCAAGGAATTTCAGACCACACTGGGGTCGCTGTCCATTCCCATCCTGTTCTTCCATCCCAATGACACATTGCTCAAAGGCACGTCAGACATCACTGCCCAACAGGTGGACATCATGCCTTCGGTGCTATCATTGCTCGGATACGAGGAACCGTTCTTCAGTCTCGGGCAGAATGTGTTCGACTCCACCGCCCATCACATGGCCGTGGCCTTCAAGTTCGACCGCTATCAGATGCTCTTGGACGGCAAACTCCTGACCTTCGATGGAGAGCAGACGCTGGGCCTTCACGATTTTGAACGTGAGCACATGTTGCATACCGATGTAAAAGGGGAGTATTCTGAGGATGCTGCCCGTCACGAACGAATCTTGAAAGGATATTTGCAGAATTACACCCGAGCGCTGGTGAGAAATCGGATGACCGCAGAGACGTGGCAAGCGAATGACAAATGAGAAGAAGGCTGCGCATCATCATCAATCCGGTAGCTGGCACGGGCAGGCAGCGCAAGGCGGCCCGTCTGTTGGATGCACGGTTGGACCGCGACAGGTTCGATGCCGATGTGGTCTATACCGAATATCAACGCCATGCCCATGAATTGGCCAAAGAGGCTGTGAATCTGGGTTATGATGCGGTGGTGATCGTGGGCGGTGATGGCAGCATCAACGAGGTGGGTTCGGCCCTTGCCGGAACAGATGTGGCGCTCGGCATCATTCCTGCGGGATCGGGCAACGGACTGGCCGGGTCGCTGGGCGTTCCGCTGAACCTGACAAAAGCTGTGGACAACATCAACAGCTACCTACTCCGCACCATTGACACCGGCACTGCCAACGGCATCCCATTCATGAATGTGGCAGGTGCGGGTTTCGATGCCTACGTGGCCAACAAGTTCCACAAGGCCAAGATGCGCGGGCTGTGGAAGTATCTGCTTGTCGGGCTGAGTTCGCTGGGCGAATACAGACCTCAGAAATATGTGTTTGAAGCAGACGGGCGCAGATTTGAGCGGACTGCCAACGTGATCAGCGTGGCCAACTCGCCACAGTATGGGAACAATGCCCTGATCGCCCCCAAGGCCAAGGTGGATGACGGCATGCTCGATCTGGTGATCTGCAACGACACCACGATGCTCAACAGCATAGGTCTCATCATCCGCCTTTTCCTTCACAATATCGACCAGAGTCCACTGGTGAAAACGATGCAGTGCAGAGAACTGACCATAACACAGGAGCGCAACGACACCTCGCACCTCGATGGCGACCCATTCGAGCTGGGCCAGATCATCAGATATGCAGTGAAACCCCTGTCGCTCAAAGTAATCGTACCCAATGGCCAAGAATACGCACAAAGGGCTTGAGAGCCTCGGTGGGCTGGTGTTCAGCACCAACCGCGACCAGCCGCTGAAGCATGATCCAGATGATGAGGAAGTGATCGGGCCAGGTCAACAGGATCTGCGCGTGACCCTCGACCGCAAGCACCGCAAAGGCAAGGTGGCGACCATCGTCACAGGTTTCCGGGGTCCGGACACGGCCCTTTCAGAGCTGGGCAAGATGCTGAAGACCAGATGCGGGGTCGGTGGATCGGCCAAGGATGGCGAGATCATCATTCAGGGCGACCATGCTGCCCGCGTGCTCGACATGCTGCTTAAAGAAGGGTTCAAGGCCAAGCGCAGCGGTGGTTGAATGAAAAAGAAAGCCCTGTCAACGTTAGCGTTGACAGGGCTTCCCTATACAAGATGGGAAATCAGTAAACCTTCTGATATGGCGTTTCCTTCACCTCTTCCAAGTTGAACGCCTTGACGATATCATTCACCCTGTCGAGACGCTCCCAACCGAAGGTCTCCACGGTCTTGAAGTATCGGGTCTCGCCATCCACCACGCGCTTGGTCACATCCTTACCTTCATAGAAGACCTCGACCTCGCGCTTTTCGACCTCACGGCCGAAATGACCGTAAGCAGCCGTGTCTGAGAATATGGGGTTCTTAAGGCCGAAGCGTTCGACAATGGCTGCCGGACGCATGTCGAACATGCCTGCAATGGTCTCGGATATTTGGCTGTCGGACATTTTCTTGCCATCGCGCCACTGTTTGCAGGTGCGGAAGGTGTTCACGTTGATGCTCACCGGCTGCGCAAGACCGATGGCGTAGGCCACCTGCACCAGCGCCTGTGTGCAAAGGCCCGATGCCACGATGTTCTTGGCGATATGACGTGCTGCGTAGGCCGCGCTGCGGTCCACCTTGGAAGAGTCCTTACCAGAGAATGCCCCGCCACCGTGCGCACCGTATCCTCCATAAGTGTCAACAATGATCTTGCGGCCGGTGAGGCCCACATCGCCATGGGGACCACCGATAACGAACTTGCCGGTCGGGTTCACGTGCAGTTTGATACGCTCCTGCCATCCACGGCCAAAGAGTCTGCGCACGTGGTAGGGTGATTTCTTAAGGATGCGCCTGAGCACAATGTCGCGCACATCGTTGCGGATGATCTCCAACATGGCACGGTCGGCATTTTCAACGGCCTCCGGGCTGTCATTGTCGGGAGTGATGAAATCGTCATGCTGGGTGCTCACCACAATGGTGTGGATGGATTCTGGCCTGCCCCTGTCGTTGTATTCGATGGTGACCTGCGACTTGCTGTCGGGGCGCAGGTAGGTCATCACCTTGCCCTCTCTGCGGATGTCTGCCAATTCGCGAAGGATGGCATGGGACAGCATGAGCGGAAGCGGCATGTAATTCTCGGTCTCAATGTTGGCATAGCCGAACATCATTCCCTGATCGCCTGCGCCCTGCTCCTTGTGTAGGCCTTTTCCGTCCTCCACGCCTTGAAGGATGTCGGGACTCTGGCCATGGATGGTATTCAGGATTGCACAGCTATCGGCATCAAAACGGTAGCTGGCCTTGGTGTAGCCGATCTTGCGCACCACACCGCGCACCACTTCCTCCACATCCACCTTGCCTTTGCCTTTGGATGTGATCTCACCGCCAACGAGTACGAGCCCAGTGGTACAGAACGTCTCACATGCCACTTTGCTGTTGGGATCATGGCTCAGATAGGCGTCCAGCATAGCATCGGAGACCTGATCGGAAACTTTGTCGGGATGCCCCTCGGAAACAGATTCTGAAGTGAAAAGGTAACTCATGTTCTAAGCGTTGCTTTGAAGATTTAACATTGAAAAACGGGGCGCAAGGTAGAACTTTTCATAATCCGCCCTGAGCCGAACATCGGCCATTTACCAAACATCTGCCATCAACGGTCGGTGGCCGTAAGTCGTTGGAAAACCGCCTCCAGACGCTCCTCCTCCACATTCATGGAGAGGATGAGGTGTCCATGCTGTTGCGCCCATTGGGCCACAAGCATGCGCAGGTCTTCCGATCCGCTGCCACTCACGGTGTAGGTGAGCCCTTGCACCCGATCGGCATGCTTCACGGTGGCAATGGCCCGCAGAGCACTGATACCCACCTCTGCGCTGAACTCCACGATGACCGTCTGCCCGCCCAGCGCATCACTGACCTCAGATGCCTTACGGTCGGTAACGATACGTCCACGGTCTATGATGATGACGCGGTCGCAGATGGCCTCCACCTCCTGCATGATGTGTGAGGAGAACAGCACCGTCTTCTCCTTGCCCAACTGCTTGATGAGCTGACGGATGCCGATGAGCTGGTTGGGATCCAGTCCCGATGTCGGTTCGTCAAGTATCAGCACCTTGGGATCGTTGAGCATGGCCTGCGCCAGTCCCACCCGCTGCTTGTAGCCTTTTGAAAGCTGCCCGATCTTCTTGTGCTGTTCCACTCCGAGTCCGGTGGCCTCGATCATCTCAGCGATCCGCTTCTTCGGATCTGGGATACCGTAGAGTCCTGCCACAAAGCCGAGGTACTCCTTCACATACATTTCATGGTAGAGCGGATTGCTTTCGGGCAGATAGCCCACCTGTCTGCGCACTTCCAGCGACTGTTTGTCGGTATCGAATCCACACACCTCCACCCTGCCCTCGCTTGGCGGAATGAAGCAGGTGATGATCTTCATCATCGTTGATTTTCCTGCACCATTGGGCCCCAGAAAACCGACCACCTCCTTCGCCCCCACACTGAACGAGACGTTGTCCAACGCCTTCTGCTCACCATAAAACTTGGAAACTCCTTCTACTTTGATCGACATGAGGCGGGGTTGCTGGTTATTGATTATTGGATATTGATTATGGATTATTCGTCAACGGTCAATGGACGAAAGGCGTGCAGCTAAAACCGAACGGCCATCAACTCAAGATACCTTTGCGCCAGATGCAAAGCACGGCAATGGAGCGCAAAGGTATCGTCATCCGCAGCACTGGCTCGTGGAGCAATGTGCTTTTGGACGATGGTGCCGTTTGGGAATGCCGCCTGCGCGGTCACTTCCGCACCAAGGGCCTGCGCACCACCAATCCGGTGGCAGTGGGCGATGCAGTGACCGTCATCGCTGAACCCGACCAGCCGCACCGGGGCGTCATCACCGAACTTGAGGACCGCAGGAATTATGTGGTGCGCAAGTCCGTGAATCTGAGCAAGGAAGCACACGTCATTGCAGCCAACATAGACCTGATGGTGGTGCTGGCAACGGTGTACATGCCGCGCACCTCGTTCGGATTCATAGACCGCCTTCTGGTGACCGCTGAGGCATATAGCATTCCTGCCATGGTTGTGCTCAACAAGAGCGACCTGTGCGACACGCCCGAGCTTCAGGAACTGTTGCAAGAATATGTGGACACCTACAGGCATATCGGCTATGCAGTGAAGGTGATCTCGGCAGAGCAGCAGATGGGCATTGAAGATCTTCAAGGGGCATTGAAGGGCAATACAAGCCTCATCACAGGGCATTCGGGGGTGGGAAAAAGCACGCTCATCAATGCCCTCTGCCCAGAACTCGACCTCAGGGTGGGCGACATCTCCGAGGTACACAGCAAAGGCACACACACCACCACGTTCGCAGAGATGTTCCCGCTGCGCGATGGCGGTTTCATCATCGACACGCCCGGAATAAAGGAATTCGGACTCATCGACATGAAGGAAGACCACCTCGGGCACTACTTTCCAGAGATGTTCAGACTGATGGGAAAATGCCGTTTCGGCAATTGCCAACATGTGAACGAACCGGGATGTGCGGTGATCGAGGCAGTGGAAACGGGAGGCATTCCTGTGTCACGTTACAACAGTTACCTTGGTATGCTCGAAAACAGGCAGTGAGAACCTATCTGACATACATCAGCGGCACGGGTGCAGAGGTCATCATCGCATTCCTTGTGGCCAACCTCATCGCTCAGATGGCCAAGGTACTGACGGTGGCCTATCGCAAGCGTTCGTTCAAATGGACCATCATGTTCGCCACGGGCGGCATGCCTTCGAGCCACAGCTCCACGGTGGTCGCAATGGCCACGTCCGTAGGTCTCATTGACGGATTCACAAGCACCATGTTCGCCTTCAGCACCTGTTTCGCACTGGTGGTGATGTTCGATGCGGCAGGGCTTCGCAGGAATGCCAGTAAACAGGCCAGTGTGCTCAACCGCATCATCAAGGAATTCTTCTCGCACGAGCAGAATGTGAGCAAGGAGAAGCTCAAGGAGTTTCTCGGTCACACGCCCACAGAGGTGATGGTGGGCGGCCTGCTGGGCATCGTGGTGAGCGTGGCACTGCACTGGTGGCTGCAGTAACGCTCTCGCCCAAGGCACTTCACCTCATCAGATTGATATAGCCTTCGAGCGTCTGCGTCTCATCGCGCCAAGTGACGGCACGCACCTTGAAGGCATACACATCGTTGTTCTGAAGCACCCCTTTGTAATAGCCGTCCCAGCCTATGGCCTTGTCGTTGGTTTCGAACACCATCTCGCCCCAACGGTTGTAGATCTGGAACTCCATGAGATCCTTGATGCCCCATCCCTCCAAATAGATGATATCATTGACACCATCGCCATTGGGAGTAAAGGTGGTGGGCAGTTTGATGAAGGTCTCTGGCTTTATCTCCACCTTGTAAGTGGCCGATGAGGTGAAACAGCCGAGGATGTCGGTCACTTCGAGCAGATACTCCACATCCACCATGGGCTGCAACGAGGGCAGCGGACAGTTGTCACAGCTCAGGCCCTCGGCAGGGGTCCAGGTGATGATGAACACGTTCGGGTCGGCATCGAAGGGCAGGTTGATAATGTCTCCGATCACGATGGAAGTATCGAAATCTGAGAGTACGGGAGGATTGATGACCACTACTGTGGCGGCATCAGACCCGGTGCAGCCGTTGCTGTCGGTCACTGTCACATCGAACAGCCCTGTGAGCAATGGCTGAGTGGTGGTGTTGGGCTGTCCAGGACTGCTGATGGATGCAGG
>JAIPBJ010000005.1 GCA_021739625.1 Flavobacteriales bacterium
CGGTATGGCTCTGTGCCGTTGCACCTTGAATGTCGCTGCCATCCAGCAACCATTGGTAATCAGCAAACGCCTCTGTGGTCAGCACAGGGCCGTTCTGCGTTATGGTAGGTTCTGGCAGGTCGTGCACCGTCAAGACCAGTGTGCGGGTGCTGTCGCAACCGTTGATGGAGGTGAACACATCGGTGTAGGTGCCAGTAGCGGTATATCCCGCAAAACTTTCCCCGATGCAGATGGACTGACTCAGGTTGGTCTGTACCTGTGGTAGCACGGTGAGCGTGAGCGTCCGCGTGCTATCGCAACCATTGGCGGCCACGAACACATCGGTGTAGATGCCCGTTGCTGCATATCCTTGGAAGCTTTCCCCAAAGCAGATGGACTGTGCGATGCTGGACTGGTTGTCGGGAAGCACAGTCAAGGTCAGCGTGCGCGTGCTGTCGCAACCATTGGCGACCACGAACACATCGGTGTAGGTGCCCGTAGCGGAGTAGCCTGCAAAGCTCTCCCCGAAGCAGATGGTCTGCGCAATGCTGGCTTGGCCTACGGGCAGCACGGTAAGATTCAACGTGCGCGTGCTGTCGCATCCATTGGCGGCTGTGAACACGTCCGTATAGGTGCCCGTAGCGGAGTAGCCTGCAAAGCTCTCCCCGAAGCAGATGGACTGTGCAATGCTGGACTGGTTGTCGGGAAGCACAGTCAAGGTCAGCGTGCGCGTGCTGTCGCAACCATTGGCGGCCACGAACACATCGGTGTAGGTGCCCGTAGCGGAGTAGCCTGCAAAGCTCTCCCCGATGCAGATGGACTGGCTCAGGTTCGTTTGCACCTGTGGCAACACAGTTAGGGCCAATGTGCGGGTGCTGTCACATCCGTTGGCTGCTGTGAAGACATCGGTGTAGGTGCCAGAAGCAGAGTAGCCTGTAAAGCTCTCCCCGAAGCAGATGGTTGCCGTCTGGGTGTTCACGATGGATGGAAGCACTGTCAGACCGAGCGTCACCACGCTGTCGCAAGCCCCCACGAGGACAGTCTCTACAAATGTGCCTGTCGTTTTTCTATAGACACCTCCAAACAGCACACTGTCTCCGGCACACAACGTTTCGGCAATGGCATTTTGGATCGTGCATGGAATGTATTCTGCGGCACCCACATCTCTTCTGCCTCCTTGAATGGCTCCATTCTGCGCATCCGTAAGATCAATAGGAGTGCCCATGTCTATGGCTGTACTTCCTTGGTTGGGCATCATTGTAGGAGTATGACCGCCATAATTGCCAATTGGCCGAAGATCAACGGCAGCAGTGCCGATGCCCAACTGATCGGTGCCCGCACTACCGAGAACAGATGCTTCTCCGAACACGTTGTAGCCGAGGGAATTGATCGGGCTTGTCGGGGCGAAGCTCATCATATTGATTCCCGAATTGCCCGTTACGATACTGCTCTTTACACCAAGATAGGATGTGGCAGCCAATTTTCCCCTCGAGAAGATTCCACTGACGCCCTCATCAGAAACATTGTTCACCACAGTGCTGTTAGTGACCAGCACATGGCTGCTGTAGTCATAAGAGGAGCCGAGCACCGACCCCACAGAGTAGATTCCACCGAAAGACCCGGCCAAACCTCCGTTATTGGCTATGGTGGAAGTGGTGACCGACACAGTGCTCGCGGCATTGGCACTCGAAGTGGTGGCGTAGGAAAAGATGCCGCCCAAAGAATTGCTGTGAACCGAACTGTTGACCAGGTCGAAATCGGTGGAGACATTGGTGGAATTGTTCAACGTAATGAATGACACGATACCGATGCCTGTGTTCTGTGCTACGGTAGTGTTGCCGATATACCCGACAATACGGGGAATGGAACTGCGCAATTCAGCATGAATAATGCCTTTGTAAACTCCTCCATTGCATGAATTGAGATTTACCGTGCAGCTGTCCATATAGAAGTTTCGACCCTCCAGAAAGATGGCCGCCCCTTCCGTGCCCGAAGTGTTCTGATTGATTACAGACCTTATCACTTCAAAAGTAGAGGTGAGCCCTCCGCCCTTTGAATAGATGGCACCGCCCTTCTGTCCTGAACTGTTATTGTCGAGCGTAGCGTTGTAGAGGTGGAAGTCCTTGCCTATTTCATAATAAATGGCCCCGCCTTCGATGGTAGCGGAGTTGCCGTTCATAGATGTGCCATGCAGTTCCAAGTAGCCGCTTGTGAAGTAGATGGCTCCGCCCCGTTGCGTTGCGACATTGTTCCCGAAGTAGCAATTTCGGCAAACAATGGAAGTGTTGCCACCTGGTGAATAGATGGCACCACCCATGGTTGCCATACCATTGATCATGGCCATCTGTTCCAGCACCAGACTCGATGTGCTTACAAACAGGACCCTGTGGGCATTCTCTCCACTGATGAAAATGGTGCCATTATCATCGTTGAGCCCGATGATGACCAGATCGTGAGCTATTCCCAATCCTGACGCGAGATGTATCGTATTGTCGCCACCGAACATAGCAGCGGTGAACATTATCGTATCGCCTGATGCTGAAGCAGCGATTGCATCGCGTAGCGACCCTGCTCCCGAATCATTGGTATTGGTCACCAACAAAGTAGTTGAGAACGCATTTTCAGAGAGCAGCGCAAAACACACTGGCAAGAGCATCCAGCAGATCGATCTTTTCATCATGCACTCATTCTGGGGGGTGAAACTGGGCGCAAACCTATTTCCTAATATTGGGGCGGTCAAATGAGATTGGCACAGGAAATATGAATCATTGTTGCCGTATGACGCTTAGACCTTAGGTCAGCATGAGGAAGCAGGACAGAATACTGGCGCTCATCCGATCGCTTGATCAGGGCGAAAAGAAATACTTCGTTCAACGCAGCCGGTCGGGCAGCAAAACGAAAGGCTACATCAGATTATATGAATTATTATCGGCCAAGGAAAGCTATGACCCTGATGAACTTTGCCGACAGCTGGGGAAGGACAAGACAGGATTGGCGAACGAGAAGAAGTATCTGGAGAAGCAATTGCTCTCTGCCTTGCGCGAGTACCACGAGGCCCATCCGCACATAGCTGCACTCAACCGAATTGCCGAAGGTGTGCTGCTGATGGAGCGGAACCTGAACGATCTGGCCGAGGCATCGCTGGCAAATAGCATCCAACGCAGTTCAACATCGGGATTGCTGCCATTGGAGTGGCACGCCCACGGGCTTATGCTCACGCTCTGCGGTCATCCGTTCGCAGCGGTGCCCAAAAAGGCTGATCATCACCTTGAGCAACTGCAACAGCTTGCCGCTCGGATAAAACTCTCTGCCGATTTTGAATGGTTGAACAATGAAGTATTCGCGGCCTACGAAAAACGGAAGGTAGATATCACAGACAGGCACCGGAATGAGACCCTGAGGCTGCTCAACCATCGCCTGCTGCGAAAGGATTACGATTACTTCCTGTTTGCCTCATACAAGCACAGTCTGCAATCACTGCTCTACAGTCGCATGGGCAACATTGAGGCCAACATTGAAGCGAACAGGAAGCTTGTGGCCCTATTGGAAATACAACCAGAGATCGATGCGATGGCCTATTGGTCGGCCATTGCCAATCTCACGCAGTCCATCATTGCCGGAGGCGACAAGCACGAATACGATCTGTGGATGGACCGGCTACAGAGCCGCTACTACAGAAAGCTTCCGGTCGATGCCGACTACGTTGAGCAATTGTTGATCCAGTACAGGAATATCTTCCGATCGGGTGTCCTGTTCCGTCAGCTTTTCAGCGGAGAGGTGCCAAGGGAGGAAGTGCATGACCTCACAGAAACACTCTTGACGGGCATAGAAAGGGAAAAACGGAACACTCCACCGTTTCACTACACCTCCACATTCTACAAAGCTGCGGCCTGCGCGTTGGTCTCGGGCTATGTGGACAATTGTGTCGAATTGCTGAACATCCTTTTGAATGACGTTGAGACACAGGTCAATGCCACAGCAAATAAGAATGCACGGCTGTTGTTCATCATGGCCCATATCCAGAAGCAGAACCTCACGCTTCTGCCCTCGCTCATAGGCAGCATGTCGCGCCATCTGAGAAAATCAAATGAGGATCACTCGGTTGAACTGGTGCTGTTGAAACAGTTTGAAGAACGTGTCAACGTTCACAACGATAGGGGTTTCAGAAAGTGGCTGTCAGATTTTAAGAAGGCATTGAAGGAGCTGGAGCAGCAGACTACTGGCAAAAAGCTGTTGAACATGATACCCATATTGGCATGGATAAGGAATCTGGAGAAAGCTGGTCAGAACCCGTCCTGAATGTGCGAACATCTTTAAAGGAGCATCTTCTCTCCCGGGCATTTTTGAGGCCTTGATAGCGGCCATCAAAGCATCGGGATGCGATCAATCGCGTCTGCGCAGATCCGCATTCATTTCAAGAGTGGATCGTATCTACCTCAGCCACCGCAGCGGGTGCGGCAGTTCGGGGCTGCCCATCCGCTCATTGCGCGTCCCTCAGCGTCACTATCTCATAGCGGATATCGTCCACGTGGATGACATCGCTGCCTGTGGTGTAGGGATAGACCACCCAGACATCTTCGGGAGATCCGGCATCGGGAAGTTCGGCCACGGTGCGGACCTGCGTCCAGGTCTGTTGCCCGATGACCTGGTCGCCACACGGCAGATAGGTGTGTCCGTAGTGCCTTTCGCCCGCGCTGAACGAATAGGCGAATGAAAGCTGCGGCATCTCCACCTCGCTCCACACCATCATGGTGGCCACCAGCACCCGCTTTCCCTGCGGCCCCATGGCCTTCCACGGAATGCCTATGGTGGTCCCATAAGGATTGTCAGCTCCCATTCTGCACGAGAACGTGCCCGAAAAGGCCCGCTCTTGGTTGCGGCCCTGTGTTCCCCATTCGGGCAGAAGCTGCTCATGGTCGGTGGCGGCCACATAACTGCTCTCCGTCATTTCGGCCGTAGGGGCCACGGGTTCCGTGCGATAGAACACGCCCTGCAGCCGGGCATCTGTGCGCAGGAACACCTGCCAGTACCTGTCGTTGTCCATGCTGTCCCAATGCAGGATGAACTTGTTGTACTGATAGGACTGCACCAGATTGTGCGGCACGGCCAACATTCCGAGCATGACCACTGCGGCACGCGTCCATCCACTGAGCGCATGCAGCAGATGGGCCATCAGCAGGATGAAGAACGGCAGATGGTCGATCATGGCCCTCATGCCCATACTTGCCCCATAATACCAGCACCACCATGACGACACCACATAGACCGCCAGCGCGAGGAATGCCAGCAGCCACAAGGCCCGTTTCCGATCGGCCCCGAACAGTGGGACAAGACCGAATAGGGCCAGCAATGTCCATGGGTAATAGACGAACAGCCCTTTCTGGTAGGAGAAGAGCACATTGACGATCTGTGGGTCGAGGAAGTTGAAGCCCTCCTCGCCATACGACCACACGAAGGGCTTCCCCACCTGCAACCAGTAGAGCAGCGGTTGAATGGAAACGACCGCCAATGTGGCCAACGATGCCGCAACGAGCGCGCCCCTGCTGTCGAACAGTGTTCTGATGAACACCTTGAACGGGCCCCAGCCTCCGGCAATGAAAGGAAGACTGGCCACAATGACCGCATTGGTGGGGCGCACCAGCACCACAAGCCCGGTGACCACTGCAAGCGGAATCAGGGCACGCCTTGAAACATCGGTCATCGCCCTGTCGGCCAGGAAAATGAAGGCGCAGAAAAGAAAGAAACTGTAGGCGTGCGACATGCCCGGCTCAAAGACCGTGTAGAAGAACACTCCAGTGCCGGCAAAGCATCCGAAGATGGAAAAGGCCACGGCATGCCATGCGATCCCCTTGCGCTGCATGAACCTGCCCAGCAGATACAGCCCTGCCATCACATACGTAAGGGCCGACAGCATCATGCCTGCCTGAAACGGCAGCGAATAGCCATCGACCGGGCTGCCTGTGGCCCAGGCCGCTGCACACGAAAGCAGGAAGAAGGGCAGCATGAGCACTGCGGTGCCCGCATAATACTTGTTGACCCTTCCGAATTCGGTCACGACCGTGAAATCGGCACCACCGCCACCGAAATAAGTGTCGCGGTATCCGGCCATCACCTGCTCCCAATGGAACGAATGCTCGATGAAGATGGCCACCAGATAACCGTAGTAGCCCTGTGCATCGGCATGAAGCAGCCCATACATGGCCAGATTGTGGAACTCGCGCTGCGAGGCCACCGACAGGGCCAGTAGGGCACATGCGGCCACGGTGGCGGGCAGCGTCCACCAATGTCTGCTGTTACTCTGCATGGATGAAGATCACTTTCATGTCGTCAATGTCGAGGGCCGAGGGGTCGGTCTTGTGCAGATAGGCCTCCAACCGGCCGCCCGGGGCCTGTGGGCCAACCTTGAAGACGTGGCTCACACGCTGCCATCCGCGCCCCTTGAGCTGCGGGCTGATGGGCAGCAGGGCCCAGAAGCGCACCCCGACCGAATCCTGAATGGAGACCACCCAGCCTGCACCTGTCCTGAAATCCTTTACGCGCACCATGGCCTCGACCCGCACGGTGTTCATGCCCTGCGGCCCCACCCTGTCCAGTTCGGCAGCGAAGACCGGCCCGAAACCGCTGAGCCTGCCGAATTCCACATATCTGCTACCGGAATGGGCATCGCCCTCCACTGCGGTCTCCTCGTTCTTCCAGCCCTGCAGCTGTTCAAAATCGTGGGAGAATGTCAGGCTGTCAACACCCGTGTAGGCCCACTTGCCCGGCCAGTCGTTATAGTAGCCGATGAGGGCGCGGTCCGACCTGAGGAACGAGCCCCAGTACGATTCCTTGGTCATGCCGTCCCACAGCAGGATGTTCTGCTGATACTGGTAGCTCTGCACCACGTTCACATACATGAGCACTGCCAACAGGGCCATGAGCAGGCGCCTTGGCCATCTGCCGACCGCATCCCACAGCCACACGATGCCCATCAGGAACAAGGGCATGAATTCAAGAAAGGGCCGCATGCCGAAACTGCCTCCGTAGTACCACATCCACCACGAGGAGATTACCCACGTGATGATGGCCAGGAATCCCAGAGCACTGAGGGCCTGAAAGGCATTCTTCCTTGCGTGATAAAGGAGGCCCACAAGGCCGAGCAGCGCCACGGGCGTGTAAACGAAAAGGCCCTTGCGATAACTGAACAGCACATTCATCACCTCGGGACGGGCGAAATCGAAGCCCTCCTCACCATAGGACCACACCCAGGGCGACCCGGTCTGCCACCAGTAGATGAAGGGCTGGACGCTGCAGATGGCAGCGAACACCAGAGCGGCAAGCAGCCAATGGAGCACGTTTCCTTTCTGTGGAAGGTGTGAACGGAACTGGCCGAGGTCGGCAGCCGCCAAGGGAAGCGCCAGGGCAAAAAGGCCGTTGATGGGCCGGATGAGTACCATCAGTCCCATTACTGCCCCGAGCAGCACAAAGTGCTTCAAGGCGCCATGCTCGAAATAGCGCTGCGCGGCATAGAGTGCGGCACAGACCGTGAAGAGCGAATAGACATGCGACATGGTGGGCTCGGCCATGGCATAATAGAACAGGCCTGTGGCGAAAAGCAATGCCACCACTGCCCAATTTCGGCCACCGGCATCATGTTGCCTGTTCGCAAGGAAGCGATGGAACAGCCATGCCCCAAGGAAAAGCCAGAACACCGCCCCTATGACCATGGCCATCTGGTAGGGCCACGAATAGCCATCGGCAGGCGACCCATTGAGATGGGCCGCCAAGTGGCCCAGCACGAAGAAGGGCGACATGAGCACGGCCGTGCCCACGAAATACTTGTTCACCGTTCCCTGTGCGGTCTGCAGTTTGAATTCGACCCTGTGCGATGGTTCGTAGTACTTGGCCTCATAGTCGTCCACAAAGCCGAAACTCAGGTCGTGATGTATGAGGATGGCGGGCAGATAGGCGTAATAGCCTTTGCCGTCAGAGTCGATGATGGGATGATGGGCGATGTTGCCCCAGCGCATGAGCATGCCCACCACCAGATAGACCAATAGGCACGGCAGCAGAAGCCGATGTGTGCTGCCCTTGGTCATCGCCATGCGACTATTTGCTGAACAGGTTGTACTTGAGAATGCAGTAGATGGCCCTGAAACCATCGCGGGCGCCTATCTTCTTGCCGTCCTCGTAGGTGCGGCCATAATAGCTGATGCCCACCTCATAGATGCGGATCTTGGGAATGCGCGAAATCTTGGCCGTTACCTCGGGCTCGAAACCGAAACGGTTCTCCTTCAACTTCAGCGATTTCACCATCTGGGCATCGAAGAGCTTGTAGCAGGTCTCCATGTCGGTCAGGTTCAGGTTGGTGAACATGTTGCTGAGGAAGGTGAGGAACCTGTTGCCGATGGTGTGCCAGAAGAAAAGGATGCGGTGGGGGTTCCCGCCCATGAACCGGGAGCCGAACACCACATCGGCATTCCCCTCCACCACAGGCTTCAAGAGGTCGTTGTATTCGCGCGGATCATATTCGAGGTCGGCATCCTGAATAAGGATGTACTCGCCCGTGGCCAGCTCGATGCCCTTGTGCAGGGCCGCTCCCTTGCCCATGTTCACGGGCTGCGAGAAGAACCGGATGTCCATGGTCGGGTTCAATGCCATGTAGCGGTTCACTGCCTCCACGGTGTCGTCCTTCGAGCAGTCGTTGACGATGATGAGCTCCTTGGCGATGTCATTGACCAGATCGACCGCTTTGATGCGGTCAAGGATCATGTGTATGGTCTTTCCCTCGTTGTAGGCGGGAATGACGATGGAGAGTTTGGAGATGCTCATTCAGTCTTGTGGGGTATGGGGTCTTCGGAGGTGGGCAAAGGAGCGGGTTGCTCATTGGGAACCCCATTGCCTCCCTGTTGTGATGTCAAAGTTCCGTAAAGGGCCCTGTTGCTGTTGATGAGCACAAGCACCGGAAGCAGGGCGAGCAGCACCATCATCGCTTTGCGATAGCGCTGAGATACCTGATGATAACCGTTGTGCAGTCCTTCGGCAACGGCCATGATGATGAATGGGACCACGAACACGAGCGTCTGCGGTGGAGGGAGTTTTCCGGCCAGCCCCACATAGCCGAAACTTACCAGTACCATGATGACCGCCTGCGACATGAAAGGCCCCTTCCATTCGCGCTGCAGCCAGATGGCGATGAAGGCGAAGGGGATGAACAGCCCCGCGATGAGCGCATCCATGGCCGAAAGGACCGAACGGGCATGGTCGGCCACCCCCGCAAGGGTGAAATTGGCCAGGTCATACTCGCGGATGACGAAATTGTCGGTGAGGGCGGTGATCGGGTTGTTGAGCAGCACCGGCAGATAGAACACCACGGCCAGCGCAACGGCAAGGCCGAGGTTGATCCCATGCCGAAGTGCCAGCTCCCTCTTGCGGGTGAGCAGATATTGAGTGATCACCGTGAGGGTTATCGCAATGAAGGGGAGCACGAAGGTGGGCACTGTGAGAAACCCGAGCGCGCAGGCCAGCACGAAGACCGCAGACCATTTGGCAGTGCCGGGTGCGCCATTGTCAATACGCAGATAGGCATAGTAGGCGGTGAGCGCAAAGAATGCCACGAGGGCGTGGCCCCGTGCCACCGAACCGCTGTACAGCGCCCCTAATGAACCCATCCACACCGCAGCCGCGAAGAATGCGAAGCGGGCGCTCTGTTCGCGCAGCACCATTCTGAACACGATGAGCGCAGAGGCCAGCGAGGCCAGCAGGGCCGTTACCCTGAGGGCCAGCACATCGGGCAGGGGGAGCGCCATGGAGATCCTTGCCAGCAGCGAATGCAGCACGTGATTGTGAGGCGAGGAATAATCGGTGAGGGCCGCCTGCCAGCCCGGAACGATGAAGCGGTGGAGCATTTCAATCTCCTCTGCCATCAGTGGCAGTTCCAATATGAACCAGAGGCGGTTCGCAGCCGCCAACAGGATCAATAGGACAACCCCCAGTATCAAACGTTTCTTACCACCCATCAGTCCTTTCCCGTTCGTATTTCCTTTTCCCTGATAAGATACAGCGGTCGCTGTTTCACGTTGTTGCTTATTCTGCCGATGTACTCCCCGATGATGCCTACTGCGATGAGTTGGATCCCTCCGATGAAGAGCACACTGAGCATCAGCGATGTCCAACCCGGTTCATAGACCTTCCAAACGAACCGCGACCAGAGCGCATAAATCATCAGCACAAAGGAAATGAATGATACCAAGAAACCCGATATGGTCGCCACTTTGAGTGGAAGATCGGAAAACGAGGTGATTCCGTCCAGCGCAAAGCCGATCATCTTGCGGTAGGTGTAGCCCGTGTCACCGGCCTCCCGTGCGGCCCGGTCATACGCAACAGAGGTCTGACTGAAGCCCATCCATGCGATCTGTCCTCTCAGGAACTTCTCGCGTTCGGGCATCTGACGCAGCACCTCGACCACCCTGCGCGACACCACACGGAAATCGCCCGTGTCCACGGGGATGTCCACCGATGTGATACGCGACAGCAGACGGTAGAACAGAGAGGCGGTCCAGCGTTTCATGGTGCTTTCGCCCGCCCTTGCCCTACGTTTGGCATAGACCACGTCATGGCCCTCGTCCATTCTGAGGAGCATTTCGGGTATGAGTTCTGGCGGATCCTGCAGATCGCAGTCGATGATGATGACACGGTCGCCCGCTGCATGGTCGAGCCCAGCGCACACGGCCACCTGATGCCCGAAATTGCGGCTCAGGTCAAGGTAGCTCACATGCGGGTCGGCCGCTGCCAGACCTTTGATGATGGGAAGGCTGCGGTCGCTGCTGCCGTCATTCACAAAGAGGATCTCATGGTCGTCAGAGCCAGAAGAGACCTGTTGCAGCACCGCAGACAGCCGCTGATGGATGGCAGCAAGGTTGCCCTCTTCGTTGTAAACAGGTATGACGGTGCTGATGCGCATGGCGTGCAGCAAATAACGGGGATTATGGTGATGCGGAAAAATGGCTGACAACTATATGGAGCATCCGCTTATGACATCTTGTCAACTCTTGACCTTTGATCTATTGCATGAATTGGACACATCCTTACTTTCGTCCCCGCCCAATCCATTAACATGAGATTAAAACTACTCCTGTCCTTGACGCTGACGGTTATGTGTCAGGGCCTTGTGGCACAGACCATTTCTGGCAAGGTCACAGACCGGTCCAACGGAGAGACCCTTCCCGGGGTCAATATCGTGGCCACCGATGGCCGTGGCACGGTGACTGACCTGAACGGGGCATACGAACTTCCTTTGAAGGCGGGCAGTCATGAGATCACCTTCAGCTTCATAGGTTACGAGAAGGTGACCCGCCATGTGACGCTCATCGAGAACCAGCAACTTGTACTGAGCATCAAAATGGGCATCGAGAGCCGCACCATGGACGTGGTGGTGGTGAGCGGAAGCCGATATGAGAAGAACATCAGTCAGGAAATGGTGACCATTGATGTGGTTCAGAACTATATCATTGAGAATACCGCAGCTCCCGATCTGAAAGCGGCCGTGTCGCGCGTGCCCGGAGTAACGATCCTGGATGGGCAGGCATCCATCCGAGGTGGCAGCGGATACAGCTATGGCGTGGGCAGCCGCGTTGCATTGGTGGTGGATGACATTCCCCTGCTCACAGGCGACCTGCAGGACATCCAATGGAGCGCCATCCCCATGGAGACCGTGCAGCAGCTGGAGGTCGTGAAGGGGGCTTCCAGTTCGCTCTATGGGTCGGGAGCCATCAATGGGGTCATCAACGTGCAGACCGGTTATGCTTCAGACAAACCGGAGACCGAATTCCGCATCTATCAGGGCGTGTACACCAATCCCCGTGTTGACGAGGCCCGCTGGTGGGACAAGTCCAACGCGCCAGTGATGATGGGCGCCTTCTTCTCTCACCGCCAACGATGGAAGAACTTCGATCTGGTGGTGGGAGCACACGGAAGCTCTGAGCTGACCTACCTGCAGGCCGGGCAACGGCAGGCCTTCCGTCTCAACTTCAAGACCAGGATCAAGAGCGAGAAGGTGCACGGACTGTCATACGGCCTCAATGCAAACGGTCAATATCAGCAGTCGGGAAGATTCGTGCTGTGGCAGAATAACAAGGAAGGCGCCTACAAACCCTTGAGCGGCACATCGAGTGAGGACAAGTACACATTTGTGAACGTGGACCCATGGGTGCAGTTCGTGCATGACAAGGCCGGTATCCACACGCTCAGAACCCGCTATTTCAGGGTCGAAAGACGCAATGTGGACTGGGAGGACCCCTCTGTGTCCAACGTCTGGTTCATGGACTATCGGGCCCAGAAGGAATTCAAATACTCCTTCGTGCTCAACGCAGGCCTGCAGTATCAGCACATCTGGTCCATGAGCAGCCTGTATGACGAGTTTGCAGTGACAGACAATCCTGCCATCTTCGGCCAGGTGGAGAAGAGTTTCTGGAAACGGCTCACACTGCTGTTCGGGGCACGCAGCGAGTGGAACGTTGTGCGTGGACTTGGCACGCAGGCCTCTGGGCCGATATTCAGGGCAGGTGCCAATGTGAAAGCGGCCGAGAAGACCAACATCAGGGCCAGTTTCGGGCAGTCGTTCAGATTTGCGAGCATCGGTGAGAAATACATCAACGCCAGTCTGGGCCCCATCAGCATCTTCCCCAACCCGGACCTGCGTCCGGAACGCGGCTGGAGTGCAGAGCTGGGAGTGAAACAGGGATTCCGCATCTCCAAATGGAACGCCATGGCCGATGTGGCCCTGTTCTGGATGGAGATGAAGGACATGATTGAGTATCCCATCGGGCTCTATGACGTGGATGGAGAGATGAAGCTGGGCTTCAAACCGCTCAATGTGAGCCGTGCGCGTGTGGCCGGTATCGAACTGGGGCTGTCGGGCGATGGCAGCATCGGACCCGTTCCGGTGAGACTCTACGTGGGCTACACTTTCAATTATCCCGCAGATCTGGAGGACGATACCACCCAGCTCAACGTGAACGTCTATATGCAGAACCTCTTCACCAGCATCAGCAATCCTGACTCACTTTCTTCGCAGAGCATCCTGAAATACCGCATCGCCAATGTGTTCAAGGCCGATCTCGAATTCGATCTCTGGAAATTCACGCTTGGCTTCAGTTCGGAATACAACAGCTTCATGGACCGCATAGATGCCGAGTTCGAATCGCTGCTTCCCGGCATTTCAGACTATCGCGAACTCAACGACAGAGGCATCTGGCGTATTGATGCCCGTGTGTACTATCGCATCGACAAGCGGCATTCTGTGGGCTTCGTTGGACGCAACCTGACCAACGAGTTCTTCTCGCTGAGACCGGGCATCATGGAGGCTCCGAGGAGTTTTACGATCCAGTACAAGTTGAGCATCTGAGCTTTGCGGCTCAGAAACTGATGCCGGTGCGCAGCAGGGTCGCAGAGGCAAGGATGACCAGGGCCAGCACGATACCGGACACGATCGGCCAACGTTCCCAGTTGGTCTGACGGGGAACCTGCATGGGGCCCAACAGCATGGCACGGGCGATGGCGAAGACCAGTGCAAGACCGATGCAGGCGAAGCCCAGCACGTTGGGCACCACATTGTGGGGGAAGGTGATCGCCAGAACGATGCCCGAACCGAGCATATAGGGCAACATGATCTGATTTCTGAGAAAGACCACCCTGTTGTTCTCAGAACCGATCTGCTCGCTCGACCAGGCGGTCTGGAGGAAAGGTTTGCCCAAGAAGAATCCTGCGGCCATCAGCAACAGAACGCCCAGCGCTGCGAGGAAGGAATAAGTGGTCGGGGCATAGTACATGTAGGCCCCGAAGACCGACAGTTCCATGCCCAGTTCGCCCAACTTCCGGAACTCGAAATTGCCCGAGAACAGCACACCCACAAGTCGCTGTGCCACCATGCTCAGGGCCACGGTGCTCGACCACAGCAGCAGCAGCCTTATGAAAATGAGCTGCTTGCGGTACACCGCATAAAGACCGTATGAGACCACCGAAAGCGATGCCATGAACAGCAGCCCGACAAGGAAGGTACGTTTGACCGCGTGGGGATACCAGAGATGACCGCTGGAATAACTGATGCCACGGAGTCGCAGCACAGGGTCGAGACCGAAATGGGCCGCAGCTGCCGCAGTAGCTCCCTGATAGGCGAGATAGAGCAGCAGATAGACCGCTGCGAACATGAAGGCCGAACCCAGAAGCTCGGGCCAGAAGAATACCTTATACTCAGATCCGGGAGCTCCCTTTTCAGGCATTCCTACTTTGGCCAACGATGCGCAGTTTGGCAAATTTCAGAAGCAACTGCTTGTTGCCGGCCCCTTGGAAGAAGACCGTGGCCTTGAGGTTGGGCGCAATGCCCTCAAGGGCCACTACCTGACCTTTCCCGAATTTGTCGTGGATCACCTGTGTTCCGACCACGATCTTGTCGATGTTGTCGCTATTGCCGGCAGAGGTGTCAACAGCCCCGTCAACCCGGCTGTCGTCATACTTGGTGAGATTCTTGGGTCGCATGGTAGGACGTTGGTTCTGCGGAGCAGAAGGTTTTTCGGCCTTGTCGCTCCAACTGCGCGAAGGTACGGCTTTCTCTGGCAGCGGTCTGTCCTGTGCCATCGAAACGTCAAGATATTTGGCGGGGATCTCCTCAAGGAATCGGCTCGGTTCGCCATGCACCAGCTGCCCCCAACGGAACCGGCTCAAGGCATAGCTTAGCGTCACCGTCTTTTCGGCCCGGGTGAGGGCCACATAGAACAGTCTGCGCTCCTCCTCCAGATCCTGTCGTGCGCTCAGCGAGAGCTGTGACGGAAAGAGATTCTCCTCCAGACCTGCGATATGCACATAAGGGAACTCAAGTCCCTTGCTTGAATGCACGGTCATCAATGCCACACGCGGCACATCCTCCTTGTCTTTGTCAGAATCGGCATCGGTGAGCAGGGCCACATCGGCCACAAAACGGTCAAGGCTTTTGGCGTTGTCCTCCACAACCTCGTCCTCGCCCGGTGTATCCTCCACGAATTCTTTGATACCATTGAGCAGTTCCTGGATATTCTCATAGCGGCTCACACCCTCAGGGGAACGGTCGGCATAGAGGTCTTTCAGAATTCCTGATGAAGTGGCGATGCGGGTCGCCAACTCAAACGCATCCAGCTTGTGAAGTTCCACCCCGAAACTGCGGATCATGGTGCAGAAAGCATCCAGTTTGGCGTTGGTTCCCGCATTGAACTGCGTGCCGCGCACTTTGGGGTCGGAGATCACGGTCCACAGGTCCATGTTCCAATCGTTGGCCAGCACGATGGCCCGTTCCAAAGTGGTCTTGCCGATGCCTCGGGCGGGATAATTGACAATCCGCTTGAGGGCCTCCTCGTCCTTCGGGTTCACCACCATTCGGAAGTAGGACAGCAGGTCTTTGACCTCCTTGCGCTGATAGAAACTCTGGCCGCCATAGATCCGATAGGGGATGTTCATTTTGCGAAGGGCCTCCTCCAATGCCCGCGACTGGGCGTTGGTGCGGTAGAGAATGGCAAACTCGTCCTCCTTGGACTGGTTGTTCATCTTGGTCTCGAAGATGGAACGGGCGATCATCATTCCCTCCTCGTTGTCGGTCAGTGCCCTCATCACACGGATGGGTTCACCTTCGTCATTCTGCGTCCAGACCGTCTTCTTGAGTTGGTCCTTGTTCTGAGCGATCACGCTGTTGGCCGCGTTCACAATGTGCTGGGTGCTGCGGTAGTTCTGTTCCAGCTTGAACACTTTCACATCAGGGTAGTCCTTTTTGAAGTTCAGGATGTTCTCGATGTTCGCCCCTCTGAACGCATAGATGCTCTGTGCATCATCGCCTACCACACAGATGTTCTCAAGTTTGGCCGCCAAACGTTTCACAATGAGATACTGTGCATAGTTGGTGTCCTGATACTCGTCCACCATCAGATAATGGAACCTGTTCTGATACTTGCTGAGAACGGCCGGGAAATCGCGCAGCAGCACGTTCGTCCAATAGAGCAGGTCATCAAAGTCCATTGCTCCGCTCTTGAAAAGTCGGTCGGAGTATTTCTTGTAGATCTCTCCCAATCGTGGTTTGGCACTCATGCGATCCTCTGCAAGGACTTGATCATTGCGCAGATACTCATTGGCAGAAATGAGATTGGTCTTGGCAGATGATATCCTGCTCAGCACCATGCTGGGCTTGTAGGTCTTGTCGTCCAACTGTTCCTCCTTCAGAATGTCCTTGATGAGGTTCTTGCTGTCGGCCGAGTCGTAGATGGTGAAGTTGGACGGATAGCCGATCTTGTCGGCCTCGGCCCTCAGGATGCGTGCGAACACTGAGTGGAAGGTTCCCGCCCAGATATTCCGTGCTTCGGCCCCCACCATTGTCTCAATGCGCTCGCGCATCTCTTTCGCAGCCTTGTTGGTGAATGTAAGGGCAAGGATGCGGAACGGGTCCACGCCTTTGTTGATGAGGTGCCCCACCCGATAGGTGAGCACCCTTGTCTTGCCCGATCCCGCCCCAGCGATGATCATCACCGGGCCTTCCGTATTCTCCACCGCCAGCCGCTGCTGAGGGTTCAATTCCTCCAGATATTTCATAGTCCCAAACTTACGGATTTGAATGTGGACGATCGTCCAACAGGACGTGATTTCAGCCATCGGATCTTCAGCTGTTCGGCACAACCCAAGGCACCCTGTCAACGTCCATCAGAGCGGCTGATACTGCGCAGGTTGCGCGTTTGTCCAAATTGATAGTTTTGTTGCTTGTCTCGGCCCATGCCGAGCTTTACTTATCCTCACATGAGAAAAGGCCTACTTTCCCTTGCCATTGCTGCATCTTCAGCGCTTTTCACAGTAGATGCGAACGCCCAATGTGGAACAACTCCTCATGCCGGTGACCTCATCATCAGCACGAACACATCACTTTCAGGAATACACAATGTGGCGGGAACTTTCCGGGTCCAGGCGGGAGTAACAGTTACCGTGACCCCATATTCCAGCGGTGGGTGTGGCGAATTGGTCATCAATGCAGCGAACATTGACATCATAGGAAGCATTGTGGCGGATGGTGCCGGTTATCCGGGCGGAACAGGCGGTACAGGTTCCACAACAGGTAACAATTCAAGTGCCCTTTCGGGTTGCCTGAGCAAGGATGACTGTATGGTCGTAGAGGTGGATCCCGGTCAGCCCGGTGCGCCCGGTGGTGGTCCTGGCGCAGGGACTGCGGGGGTGGCAGGAACCCTGGGCCGTGGCCCCAAACAGCAATGCCAGAACTGGGGAGACAGTTACGGATTTGTGGCCGGTGGCGGTGGCGCTGGCGGTGCCGGAGGCGGAAGTTATGGAGGTGCGGCCCTCAATGGGGGCACAGGAGGAAGTGCAGCAGCATACAATGCCGGACTCTATTCAGGGGCGAGCATTGCCACGTGTACGTCCCCATCAACCGGTACTGGAGGTGCAGGCGGTGGTGTCGGAGCAGGATATGGAACGGCCGCTGGGACTGATATCGCCCTTGGTTCGGGTGGTGCAGGTGCAGGTGGTGGTGGTAAAAGTGCTGGCAACGGGGCCACAGGTGGTGTGGGCGGTGCAGGTGGTGGCATCATCACCCTCAATTCGACCGGCAGTCTGTCCATTCTTGGGACCATCTCAGCACTTGGCACCTCAGGCGCAAATGGCGGTGCAGGTGGCAATGGCGGTCGGTCTTCAGACTGTTGTAGTGACGGTTGCAGCGGCTGTGACGAGCGGACCTATTCTTCTGGTGCAGGCGGTGGAGCAGGAGCCGGTGGGGGTGCCGGTGGTGGCATCCTGATCACAGCGAATGGATTGGCCACTATCACTGGCACATTGCGCACCTCTGGTGGCAATGGAGGCGCGGGTGGTGCCGGAGGCGATGCATCGTCCTCCTCATGCAGCCACTCGGCACTCTTCTGCTCCAGCACAGGGGGCTCGGCCACCAATGGCAATTCCGGTCAGCAGGGCGGTGGAGGTTCGGGTGGTCGGATAAAGGTTTTCACCAACCCGTGCTATGCCAACAACGTCACCCCGACCACCTTGGTCAATGGTGGCAGCGGTCAGGGCGGTGCGGCAGGTGTGGGTACGGTCAACATTGCTTCTCTTCCGGGCGTGGTTCCGCCCACAACAGCTTTCACTTCGGTTGATGCCCTTTGTTTCGGTGATGCCAACGGTCAGGCAACGGTCACCGTTAGCGGTGGAACTGCTCCTTTCACCTTCACTTGGCCGGTTGGCGTATCATCGACATCTACCGCCACGACCACCACAGCGACCGGTCTCGCTGCCGGCACCTATGATGTGACCGTTCAGGACAATGGTGGTTGCGATGTGCTTCAGACAGTTACCGTGACTGAACCCACGCTGCTCACCGGTCAGATATTCGGAACCATCGATGCGGACTGCTACGGTGCGGGAACAGGAGAGGCATCAGTTACCGGATTGGGAGGGACAGGAGGCTACTCCTATCTGTGGAATGATCCTGGTACACAGGTCACCGCCACGGCCACGAACCTGCCGTCTGGCACATGGACGGTGCAGATCACTGACGGCAACAACTGCACCGCAACGGCCTCGGTCACCATCGCTGACCCGGCCCCATTCGCGGCCACCGTATCCATCGATCAGCATGTGAGCTGCAATGGTGCCGATGACGGTATTGCCACCGTCAATGTAGTGGGAACTCCAAGCTTTACCTTCCTGTGGAACGACCCTCAGTCACAGACCTCGGCAACGGCCGGCAACCTCCCTGCCGGAACATGGCAGGTCATTGTGGCCAGCTCGTTGACCTGCGACACCATCGTCAGTGTCACCATCACAGAGCCGGGCGTGCTTGTTCCCATTGCGGTGCAGACCTCGCAGGTGTCCTGTTCGGGCGGCAGCGATGGCGTGGCAAGCGTGACACAGACAGGCGGAACCGGGCCGTTTCTTTATCAGTGGGATGATGTGAACCTTTCCACAACAAACGTGGTGACCGGTCTGCCTATCGGCACATATAACGTCATTGTCACCGACTTCAACAGCTGTACGGCCAACGCCTCGGTGACCATCACCGAACCGTTGCCCATCAATATTGCGTTCGACATTACGGATGCGACATGCTTCGGCATGGCCAGCGCGCAGGTAACCGCGAACGTGTCTGGCGGAATTGCACCATACACTTACGCATGGAGTCCCGGTGGTCTGACAGGACAGACAGCGAATAACATCACTGCCGGAACTTACAGCGTCACTGTGACTGACGCCAACAGCTGCATCGGCACCTTTAACAACATCATCGTAGGTCAGCCCACAGCAGTGGTCATCAACTCAACGCAGATTACCAATATCACCTGCAACGGGGCCAATGATGGCAGCATCGCTACCACTGTGAGTGGTGGAACTGCGCCATATACCTATCAATGGAACGACCCCACCGTGCAGACCTCGGCCACGGCCACCGATCTGGGCCCCGGCAACTACGGGGTTGTGGTGCTCGATGCCAACAACTGTCCTGCCACAGCGGCCGGGCTGGTCATTGCCGAGCCTGATGTATTGGAGGTGATTGTTAGCAGCACGACACCGATCACCTGCGAAGGCGGTGCTGACGGGGTTGCCGATGCTGCGGTCACAGGAGGAACGCTCCCGTACACCTATTTGTGGTCTGACGGCCAGCAGACTGCAACTGCAACCGACCTGCCGCAGGGCAGCTACGTGCTTGCCGTGACCGATGCCAATGGCTGTTCAGGTTCGGCCACGGCCGACATAGGTGCCCCAGTGGTGCCATTCATCGCAGGATTCACCATCAGTCCCGAGACCGGCCTTCAGCCGTTGGACATCACCATCACCAACACCAGCATCGGGGGCACCTCCTACGAGTGGCATCTGGGTGACGGAACGGTCATCACCACCAACGACCTTTCGGATGTGATCTACATGTATGCCGATTCCGGCTCCTTCGATGTGATGCTGGTGGCCGTGGATGCCAGCACGGGCTGTGTCGATACTGTTCTGGTAAATGGGGCGGTGTATATCACTCCGACCTCAAGGCTCAATGTTCCGAACGTGATCACTCCCAATGGTGACGGTGTGAACGATATGTTCCCCATCGATCCCACGCAGAACAACTTCTTCCCCTTCGAGATTCGGAACATCAAGGATTTCCGTGGTCGCGTCTTCAACCGGTGGGGTCAGCTGGTGTATGAGTGGACCATGCCGCTCGCAGGCTGGGAAGGCCGCACTCTGAGTGGTGTTCCTGTGGAACCTGCCACCTATTATTATGTGATCACAGCTGTGGGCATCGATGGCGATGCCCTCACCGAGTACGAATTGAAAGGTTCGGTGCTGGTGGTCAGATGACTCCGGTCCATAGATAGCTTGAAAGGAGGCCTTCAGCGTGGAGGCCTCCTTTTCTTTTGTCCAAAAGTGTTTGACGGGGTTATTGTCCTGTCACCGCATGTGTGCAGGCTCTCAGACGGTTTGCAGCTCATCGGAAACGATCACTGTGCCGGGCATAAGCAACCCTGCCGATATCTGCTATGCGACAGCGACCGATACTTTGGCCATTCCGGGGGGAAATCAGGTGTTGTTCGTGGGATTCGAGACAAGCGTGGTCTGGATGGGAACGGTCAGCGCGTCTGCACTCGATATCCGATACGTTGGAGGCCTTCCACAGGTGATCTTCACTTTGGGCAGGCCGCAGACCGTGACCATTGATATCATCGATGTGGGCGGCCGTGTTGTCCATACCGCCATGGAAGGCCCTCAGACCACTGGAAAGCAGACGGTGGTGCTCGGTGCAATAGGTCTGGAGAGCGGGGCATACGTGTGCCGCGTTAGTTCAGGGGAGGTGAACGCCATGGAGCGTATCGTAATCCCATGAACCAGTAGGCCCCCGGCCTGTGCAATCCGGTTCTGTTCAATCTTACTTAGGCATAAAGCATTTCCCAAACACTAGGGAGCGGATTGTCAAGTGTCAGTGCCACTGTCAGCAGGCAACAGGAGCCGTATTACTGAGACTGATAAAAAGAGCAGACAGGCCCCGTCAACGGTGGCCACGAACCTCACGTCACCATAGAACATGACCAGTACAGGCACAATGCTGAAGACCATTAGCCCAGCAGGCCAAAGCTCTTGTCGCAAGCGTCTGCGCAGGAGCAGGGCGAGCAGAACCAGAAGGGCGGGCAGGAACAACCACGGCCATGCTCCGATTCCGTTGTACAACTTGGCCCAAGTGATGCGCAGGCCGAGCAAGGGGTGCTCCGCGTAGAACCGCAGCAGTTTGGCGTTCTTGTCCATGGAGGGCAATCCGTTGTAGAATGATGTGCGGATGATGCGCCACTCTGGATGGAAGTCGCCATCGGTGCAATACTCGTTGTGTACATTCAGGATGTTGTAGTCGCCCAGTTGATTGGTGATGATTACGGGGTCGTTCTCCAGCGCGTGCTGATACTGATGGAACAGCAGCAGTTCCATCACCACATCATGGCGCGGCTCACCATCAGGGCCGAAGATCTCACCGTGGGTGTTCAGTAGCAGGCCATGGGAAGCCTCGCGCAGCATGCGGCTGAACTCGGTGCGTTCTGGGATGTTGCCCTGGATTGCAGTGTTGATGTGCCAGATCCATGGGACAAGCGCAAGGGCCACACCTGATGCAAAGGCCATGACCGGGCGGAGACCGTTCCCTACCGACCCCTTGAGAAAAGGAAGCATGTACATGAACGAGATGCCTGCGATGGCCAATGCAAAATAGCCTTTGGTGAGCACCAGAACCGCAAGGGATGCCCCGAAAACGAAGTGTTTCCAAGGTCTGTTTCCTCCCCATGCGGCCATGCCTGCCACCGAGGCCATCATTACGAGTGTTTTGGTCAATGTCTCTGCTGTCAGATGTTGAATAGGCGCAGACTTGATCAGAAGTAGCAGAGGAACAACCGCCAATGCCATCAGCATTCCCCGTCTGCCGCGCGTCAGATATCCTGCCAGAGGGAGCGTGGCGGCCATGAGGGCCCAACACAACAGATTCAACAGATGAGCGGTTGACGGCCGCAGTCCGAAGATCCAGTATGCGGAACCGAGCACGAATGAATATACAGGCGGTTTGCTGGGAAATACGATGGGCGGGGCCTGTGCCAGTGTTCTGAAATAGGGAAGGGTGTCTGCCCGGTTGCACAGCATGTAGTCTTCCTTGGGGCCGATGAAGCCATAGATAGGAAACTGACCGTGCAATGCCAGATTGACTGCGGGAATATGGTATTCCAACATGTCGCCCGGATACTGGTCGCAAAGGGAGAAATGCACCTGTGTGGACGCGGTGCCATGCCATGCCCTGAGCGCCCCGAAGGTGACGAGCGCTGTCAGCAACGCGATGATGGGAAGTTCAATCCTGCGCATTGCCGGCAGTTGAAAGTGACTGTTGGAGCACGTCAGCCCAGTACATATTGCCTTTGGAATTGTGATGCCCGTCAAGCGGCCAGAACAGGGTATCAGGGTCGAGAAGGCCATTCGCCTTGTCATTGTGCATGATGCTGAACAGGTCGATGGTCTCCAGATGATCCACATCCTGAAGACCAGTGGCCAACGCTTTCAACGCGAATGCATCGGTCTTGAGTTCGTTGGACAATGGGTGCAGAACCACAGCGATTACGAATCCGTGCTGTTTGGCCAATGGCACATACTGCTCCCGAATGCACTGCTCGATAAGGGAAAGTGCTCTTGCCTCTTCCTTTCTCCACGCTGCATCAGTCATCAGAAAATGATTGAGACCCAGCACACCGTGCGCAAAGGCCCTGAATATGAACGATGCCCCATAGAGGGGGTCGAACCAGGGCGCAGACCGCCCACGCAGGTCGGCCCCGCCCGCGAACCGCTCGGATCCGCCATGGACGATGACATCGGAAATGGACGTGGCGTTGATGGCCAGTATCACCATGTCGGGCGTGCACTGCTGCATTGTTTTTTCGAGAATGATGAGGCCATCGAAAAGGTCGCGGCCGCTTATTCCGCCATTGACATAGACCGTGGGCACGCTTATTTGCTGCGCCAATAAGGCCAACCAGCAGGAATCTTCAGGCGCACCGATACCTTCTGTGAAGGAAGCGCCAAGACCTACTATGACACGGTCTTCCTTGGAACAATCAGGCTCTGGGCCTTTCATTCCCAGTGAATTGTACTGATATGAATAGGCGTATTCGGACGTACGGTAATCCACAATGCGGTCGGGCCATTTCACCAATCGCTCATAAAGCCCCCGATCGGTGAAGTGTTTGTTGAGAAAGTTCTGCATGCTCCAACGCGGATAGGGCGAAGTGTAGAAGAATCCGCCCGAACGCTCATTATAGCTCTGGTGATGTTTCAGCCCATAGCGCAATACCAGCTCGGCCGCAAACAGACAGACCACCACAGACACCATCATCAGCGTGAGACCCAACCTTCTCTCACGTTCATGCACCAGAAGGGTCAAAGTTCCCAGAGCGGCCATCAGCAGTGCTCCGTAGAGAATGATTGTGCTCAGGATGGAGAACATGCCGTAGGCGGCCAACAGCACATTTGCAGCAACAACAGCTGCTACGAGCACTATGAGCGGATATTTCCAGAGGCGTGAATCCATGGGTCTGGTGTGCCTTCAGTACTCATTCAAGGCACGGAGGTGCTGTCGCGACACTCACCTTGGGCACGAAGGTGCTCTGCCAGATGCGTTGATACGATCTCGGCCACCTTGGCCGACCCTGCCTTGGAGAAATGCACGTGATCGTAAAAGTATTCCATCCGTTTGGGCATTTCGCCTGCGAGGTCGATGGCGAATGTTCCCGTCTCATCGGCCACCCGAAGTGTCACCTCGTTGAACAGCGTCAGCGCGCGGTCGAACAGTATTCCGTTCTCGGCCTCGCTCACCTTGATATGACCCATATAGGTGTGCAAAGCAGGTTCCGTCAGGTCGCCAAGCGGGGTCGGCTGGGTGATGAGCACCGGCTCAGCACCGGTCTTTCTGCAAGTGGCGATGAAATAACGCAGTCGTTGCGAATATCCTTCCAATTGCTGGGCGGTGATGCGGCCGACCACTTGCTGCATGGCGTTTTCGGCCAGCACCAGCGTGTCAGCATGGAGTGGGTCCATGTGGAAATGCCGGAATCCCTTTCCCACAGACCTGCGATAGTTGGCAAGATTGACCAACAGGTTGTAAACTTCGGAATGATGGAGCAGCGGTTTGGCGGTTCGTCCTTCCACTATCCCAATAAACTGTGGATAGGTGAGGCCCTCCTGTCCCATTTCATTTCTGCCCGCCAGCAGCAGCACCATGTCGGGACGGGTGGCTGCGGCAACATGATTGAGCATCACGGTGCAGCCCAAGGTCGATAGGCCATCGATGCCGGCATTGTTCACCCATGTGGCGGTGCAACAGCCATCGAGAATGGTGGAGACCATGGCAGGCCAGTCTGCACCTTCGCTAAGTAGGCGACAGCCGGTTGTGCTTCCACCTATGGCAATGATACGGAGCTTGGAGAAGGCGTCCTGCGTCAGGTCAGGGCCCCTTAGCCCCATGTTGTTGTGCCGATACACCACTACGGTGTCGGTGCCGGGAATCCTGGGATTTGGGGTCAACGTGACACGGTCCTTGAGCAGACGGATCTCATTGCCCCTTATGCTGAACGGGAATGGTGTCCAGACTTGGAGTACAGCCTCCAGCACCAGAAGTGCAAAGACAAGTCCCAGAAGCAGTGCCAACAGGTTTTTCATCAAAGCTTGAAAGTAGTGCATATCTGCCAAAGTCGGTACGTCTCACCTATTGCCATCCGCAGGGTGCGCCAGTTTCCTCCCTTGGCATTTCCATAGTCGCGTTGCAGATAGGAGGTGGGTATCTCGAGCGGATACACGTGGCACTTTGCCAATTTGGCTGTGATCTCGGTCTCGATGAGCGAACTGTGCAGCTTTGGGCGGGTCATTTCCAGATGCTCTCTGCGGTACACCTTCACCCAGTTCACATCGCGCAGAAAAATGCCGAGCACATGCTGGTTGAAGGCACGGTTGAGCCACGTCAGGGTTCTGCGATAAATGTTGTAACCGGTCTCCTCACGGTAATACGCGATGAACCGGTCGGTACCGAAAGGGGTGAGTTCCAGCAGGTCGGTGATACGGAACTGACCATCGCCCGGAATGGCGCATACATAGTCGAGCCGCGCTTCCTGATACCCTGTGCGCAACGCTTCGCCAATCCCAAGATTGACGGGGTGGTGAATAGTCCGTACATGCCTGTTGTTGGCGCACAGCCGATCGCACAGCTCGCCTGTCCCGTCCGTGCTGCCATCATTCACCAGAATGACCTCATATTGCTCCGCGATCCCGTCCATCACCGTCAGCACATCTGCTACCACCCGTTGCAGGTTGCCCACCTCATTGAAACAGAAGATGATGATGGAGAACCTCACGCCAGCGGGATGACGGCACCGCCCTGTGCGAGCGATTCCTGTGCCTTTTCGAGTATGCGCACCACCCT
Organism: Flavobacteriales bacterium; assembly: GCA_021739625.1. Lineage (GTDB taxonomy): Bacteria > Bacteroidota > Bacteroidia > UBA10329 > UBA10329 > UBA10329. The sequence goes on from JAIPBJ010000005.1 coordinate 25,439, forward strand.
CAGCGCATTGCGCCCGTCCGACAACGGCCGTTTGCCTGTTCGGACTGATGAGACGAATTCATCCATCACGTTCTTGAGCGGTTCGCGCAATGAATGCTTTGGAATGGTGATGTCACCGAGCCGATAGTCCGTGAGGCGCACCTTGTTGCCATTCTCCTCGGCCTTCTGCCGCAGGTCGTACTCGTAGATCACAAGCTTGTTGGTGGGCTCAATGTCATCATAGATGATCATGCGCTTCTCGCCCCCGATGATCATCTTGCGGATCTTGACCGGGCTGGCCCACGAGCTGTTGATGTGGACCAGCAGACCCGAGGCGTAACTGAGAAAGAGGTAGGTGAGGTCCTCAGCGCCATGGTCGGGGTTCACCCTGCCGATGGCCCGCACACTGATGGGCTGCTCGTCAATGAGATGCAGTATGATGGACAGGTCATGGCATGCAAGGTCCCACAGCACATTGGTATCGTGCTGATAGATGCCCAGATTGATGCGGGTGGCATCGATGTAGTTGACCCGCCCCACAAATTCCGGGGTGATGTAGGATCTGAGCTGCTGCACGGCCGGGTTGTACATGAAGATGTGATCGACCATCAGGGTCAGATTCCGCTGTTCTGCCAATGCGATAAGCTCCAGGGCATGCACTTCCTTGAGCACGAAAGGCTTTTCTACCAATACGTGCTTTCCTGCTTCCAGCAAGCGTTTCACCATCGGGTAGTGGACGGACGAAGGGGTGGCGCAGACCACGGCCTCTATCTCCGCGTGCGACACCACCTCATCAAACGAATTCAATGCAACGACCTGAGGATATTTGCCCAGTGCGGCCTCCATTTTTGCTGGCGAGAGGTCGAACAGATGCACACGACCGATGGCATCGGTCTCCACCATCGTCCTCAGCAGGTTGCTTCCCCAATAGCCATGTCCGATAAGGCAGATGTTCATGGTAGGGTCACGTTTTGCAGCAAGTCGGAATCCGGCACCTGCCTGCTGCAAAAATGAACATTCGCTGTGAGGTGACAACAGATGCTCTGCTGGGTCGATGAGGTGGACGGAATCAGCAGCCTGCACATGCCCATCATTCAGGCAATGGCCAAGGACTCCCTCTCTTTTGCCCATCTTTGTGCTCCGATGGTTGATGCAGAGACGAACAGGGCTGGGAGGGTCATGGAATTGGCCCTTGAGGTGAGGGGCCTGAGCAAATCATACCGTGTGAACACCGATGAGGGCGAGAAGACCATTGATGCCCTGAAGGACATCGACCTGACCGTGGAGCGTGGGAGCTGCCTCGGCATTGTGGGGCGAAACGGTTGCGGAAAGACCACCCTGCTCAGGATCATCGGTGGCCTGGTGAAACCGACCACCGGATCGGTCACCGTTCATGGGTCGCTGCTGGCCATTACCGATGTGGGCGGAGGCTTCGTACCCGACCTCACAGGACTGGAGAACATCCGTCTCAACGCAAGGATGTACGGTCTGAGTGAGGCAGAGACAGACCGCATTCTCCCGCTGATTGCACAGTTCAGCGAGATAGAGGATTTCTTCCATGTGCCGGTCAAAAGCTATTCGCAGGGCATGTTCCTCCGTCTGGCATTCAGCACCATGATCCATCTTCCAGTGGACATCGTGCTGCTGGACGAGGTGCTGGCAGTGGGCGATGTGGCGTTCAGGGCCAAGTGCTTCAACAAGCTCCGAGAACTTTCGGCCGATGGTCTCACGGTGCTCATGGTGTCTCACACCTATGACGAGATAGCGGCCTTCTGCAATAGGTGTCTGGTCATGGATCATGGAATGGTGGTGGTACTTGGCCCGCCCGATGAGACTTTCCCGTTCTATCAGACAGCAAGTCGGGACATGAGCACGGTCAATGAAAACGACACGGCCCACATCAGCGACCACTTTCATTATCTGCGACCGGACTTTGTTCAGATTGAAGCTGTTACCATAGGAGCAAAGGGTGCACCGGGAGCGCGCATATCGGTCAACAGCCCTGTTGAGATAGGTATCCAATGGAAAAAGCTGATAAAAGGACATGAGGTTGCCTTCCATCTCTCTATTGCTGATGAAATGGGAAGAGCTTCAGTTGATACCGCCAATTTTTATGGAAAACCGGCAAATGTCATCGAGCAAGGGCAGTCAGATCGGGACGGTGTTTTCATAGATACTTGCATCATACCCGAAAAACTATTGAACACCGGAGTGTTTCGATTGAAAATCTCGGTTACCGTCTATCGAACGGTTCGCGACTATTTCACGGTGTTGGAAACAGTCAAGGACTTCACATTCATCCTTTTTGATGAGATGTCCGATGGAGACCGGCTGTTCTGGACATACTCGCCCGCGCCCATCCGCACACCGTTCCACTGGAACCGTAGTTAGTTGAGACCATTTCTTATCGAACAGGTACATTTGCCTTTCCCCGATCGCGCACGAGTTGGTGCCCCCTAAACCAATTGTTGAGAACATGCCGTTGAGAATCTGCCTGATCCGGCCACCCAAACTGATGGTCGAAGGCACTGTGAGGATGGAATCCCACCCGCCTCTGGGTCTGGCATTGGTGGGCGCAGCGCTCAGGGACGCAGGACACGATGTAAGCGCCATTGACGGGATTTCGGAGATCTTGGACCAATACAACCGCGAGAACATCGAACTGATAGGAACTGCCTTGCCAGCAGGTGTCAACTTTGTCACCATGGGACTTTCTTTCAGCCAGATTGAAGAAAGGATCCCACCAGGTGTCGACATCATTGCCATCAGTTCAATGTTCAGTATCAACTGGCCAGCAGACAGAGCGCTGATCGCTTACCTCAGGACCAAAAGACCTGAAGCGGTGTTCATAGCCGGAGGTGAAAGCACCACGGGAATGTCGGAGGCGGTCATGAGGCAGAGTCCAGCTTTGTTGGCCTGCGTGCTGGGCGAAGGTGAGGAAACAGCCACTGAACTTGTAAATGCCATTGAACAGGGGACTGACCTGTCCGATGTGAAGGGACTGCTTTTCAGAGCATCGGACGGAACATTCGTAAAGACCCCTCCGCGCAGCCGCATCAGGAATGTTGACGAGATGCCGATTCCAGCGTGGGACCTGCTCCCTGTGGGCAACTATCAGCGTCACACGGTCATACCCGGTGAAACGCCAAGAAAGACCCTTGCACTGATGGCCACACGTGGCTGCCCCTATCAATGCACGTTCTGCACCAGTCCAGATATGTGGGGCACGCGCTACTATATGCGCAGTCCCATGAATGTGATCAACGAGATCGAGTATGTGCGCGACCGCTATGGTGTGACCAATTTTGAATTTTACGACCTCACGGCCATCATCCAGAAGAAATGGATCATCGAGTTCGCGGGGCTGCTCATCAGCCGCAATGTGAACATCACTTGGAAGATTCCCGCAGGAACAAGAAGTGAGGCCATTGATGCCGAAGTGGCCGACCATCTCTATCGTTCCGGCTGTTACTTCATCACTTACGCCCCAGAGTCGGGTTCACCGGCCCTGCTGAGAAAGATCAAGAAGAAAGTTTCGCTTCCCAGCATACTCGAGTCAATGGCACACACCAAAGGACAGGACATGCAGGTATGGCTGAACATGATACTTGCGCTGCCAGATGAGACACATGCAGATGTGTGGAAAACGCTTTGGTTCCTTGTCAAGTGCCGATTGAGGAATGTGGATGAGGTGTCCATTGCCATATTCAGGCCTTATGCTGGGAGCGCCCTCTTCGACAGACTTGTGGCAGAGGGCACTGTCAGTGTGGACGATGACAGCCACATCGTGGAATCGATTCTGATCATTTCAGGACTTTCTGACCAGCGCATCTATAATCCACAGATTTCGAGGCCCGCGTATAAGGTGTATGCTGTGCTTTGCCATTTGGCCTTTTATGGCACCGGATACATCATTGAGCCAGTCAGATTGGTCAGAGCTGTGACCAATCTGTTCACTGGGAATCACGACAATCAGTGGGAGAAACGCCTCTTCAAGCGTAGGGAGCGGCTTGTCCGGTTGCCAGTGGAGGCCGCGTGAGCTGACACCTGTTCCACATCCAGACCAAGCCGCATGTCAGCCCTGTTCATCGATTCGAAGAAGCAGCGACATTTCGATCGACTCGGGTTCGTCTCATTCCCACTGTTGGACAGCAGATGTGCGGATGATCTCAGGAGAACGTGCATTTCACTTACCGAACGGCATGGCCAGCCCTCAGTCACATTCCGTAGCACCAGTGGTTCGGGCGACAGGGAACTTATCACCGAGGCCGACCTTCAGATAGACAGGGCGGTCACGTCCCACCTGCCAGAGCACTTTAGCGATTACAATCTGCTCGGATACAATTTCCTTATCAAGGACAGTGGCGAGAGCTCGGCAGTGCCAGCGCATCAGGATTGGACCTATGTGGACGAGTCGCGCTTCGCATCACTGAACATCTGGGTCGCGTTGCACGATGTCTCCGAACGTGAAGGGTGCCTCTGGTTCGCGCCCAGATCGCATCGCATCGCATCGTTCCTACGGCCCGCCCCAGACTACCCTTGGCCTTTTGCGGGTGTGGCAGATACGCTCACAGCCATGAAGGTGGCTGTGCCATTGAAGGCGGGTGAATGCGTGTGTTTCAACAATGGAGTGGTGCATGGGTCATATCCCAACATCTCTGGACGGCAGCGGTTCTCGGCCGTGGGAACAGTTTATCCGCAGGCGGCCGCTCTCCAGCACTATTTCCAGAGGCCATCCCAGCCGACCGGAAGGCTGTGGAAATTCCATTTGGATGCAAAGACCTTCCTGAATCTGCATCGTGGCAGTGCACCCGCCAGTTACATCTCAAAAGAGGAGGTGAGCACCTTTTTTCCTGTAATAGACAGGACACAGCTTGTAGGAAGACTCATTGGCCTGCGCATTTCAGACCTGTGGGGCTGAACCGCAGGCTCAGGTCCAATAAACGATATGGCCTTCTGTTCTGTGCAGGGCCATGAAACCGCCAATGGTGATGCGGTCGCGGCATCCGATGGCAGGCGGAACCACACTGTGCCAATGATTCCCACCTCTGAAGACCAGTAGGCTGCCTACGGGCGTACACACCTTGATATGGTCGGTCCGTGTGGCATCTGTCAATGTGCCATCAGGAGCCTGAAGTGTGGTGTTGGCTATTTTGAGGTGCTGGCCATAACTGCTGTCCGCCACCCACAGTTCGCCTCCTCGCTCGGGCTGTTGCAAGGTGAAGAACCAACTCATCATGGTGTCCGGGTCTATGGTCGTTCTAATCAACTCCTCCACGCTTTGGTGGATGATGGGCAACAGGTCTCCATCCTTATGGAGAGAAAGGCCGCCCATGCCAGCGAACACCACGCGGAAACTGAAAGGCAGCAGTGTTGCCAGAGGTTGGATGGAATATGGAACCAGCACCCTCGTCAGCGCTTTCTCCAAAAGGGATTGAAGTCCTCCACCGAACAGTTCTTCCGCATCCTGCACAAATGGACCGATGTCATTGAAGTAATCTTCAACAGCGTGCATGTGCTGATGTTTGTGAAGCTGGCCGAACATGCCCGGCAGCGAGAATCCGTTGCCGTGATTCAGATCGGTACGGAAACGTCCGTTCAGAGGAACCATCAGCTCAAGGAGTTGCTGAACGGTTTCGGGCGCAAGCATATCTTCGATCACTGCACCGGTCAGGCTGCCCTCAAGCATTTTATCCACAATAGGGCCGAGATGAACGACCGGGCAGTGATGGAACTTCAGCATGGCTCTGAAATGTCAGCAGGTGTCGTGCCGGTGAGGTTTCGAAGCATTTCAAGCAATTCTGCGTCCGACCGGTGTGTGTTCGCACCGGGCAGGATGCTGACAGGGTTACCCGATGGGCGGACGCCTCCGGCCAGTTGCGGCAGCCGACTGAACACATCGTCCTCCGATAGTGGATATACCTCTACTGTGCTTCCATTGCCATGGAAAAAACTCAATCCGGCACGCTCGTCACACACTGCGGCAATCACGGCCAGACGGTCGGCACTGCCTGCATTGGCGGGCGATCCGTGAAAGACTCCCGGATGATAGATGATGGCATCGCCCGCCTTCAATCGGAACTGTTGGACCTGTTCTTCCAATGATCCGAGCGGAAGGAAACGGATGGGGATGGTACCGCTTCTAAATCGGTTGATAGCCAGATGCGAGCGTGGCACCAGCGTGAGTCCCCCATTCTCAGGTCCCACATCGGTGAGCGCCACCCACACGTGTGCCACCCCGAAACGGTCCTCGTCCACAATGCCCCAGTCCTGATGCATGTCGAAGTGGTTGTCCTCGCCCGGGGCTTTCACCGCATAATGCGAAATGATGGGCCGGAATGAACGCAGCACTCCGTTCAGGGGCTTGGCAATGAGTTCGAATATCCTATCACTCACCCTTCGGTTCTTCTGAAGGTCGCTGGTGAAATGCGTCACATACATACCGGACCGGGTGGTGTACTCCTGCCGATAGAAGGCTGTCAATTCCGCTACTGTCGTGGCATCTATCAGCGCTGGGACCATCGTGTATCCGTCACGGACGTACCGCTCTCCCTGTGTCCCGTCACGGAAGATGCGATGAACGCGATTATTGAGCCGAAGGGATGCCTTCTGTGCCATGGCCTTGAAAAGCGGTCCGGCATCGAGGGCTGCACTCTGCACTCTGCCTACATCCTCGGCAGAGATCTCGTGAAAAGGATGGTCGGTAAGAGTGCGCACCGGTGTGAGATGCGCAAGACGTGTGAAGAACGGTGTCCTCAAGAGATCGTTTACATCATTCAGTCGATACTCTTCAAAAGGAGAACCTTCGGCCTCGGCAAAATAGTGTACCACGTCAGCCTCGGTCGGCACGGCCACAAGCGTTGCGGCAAGCCGTTGATGTGACGACCTGTTGGGCAATGAATAGTGAAGCAGCCGATGGTCGTATATCACCGCCTCGCCCGCCTTCATCTGCAGGACGGTCCCGCACCGGTCCCGGATGTCATCCGCATGATGCGCATAGTACTGCGGCAGGCGCACACCCCTGAGCTGGTTGGTCACCAGATGCGAGCGGGGCACTACCCCGAAGGCGCCATTCTCTTCCGTAGTGTCCACCAACGGGCACCAGATGTTGAGCGAAATGTGCTCCGGTTCGTCCACATATTGGAGGTCGGCATGCAGCGGCATGGCCTCGGCCCCGGCAGGCTTGGTGAAGAAATTGCCCCAGAATGGCCTGTAATCGGTGAAGAATCCGTTGAAAGATCTGGAGAAGGCATCCTTTATCGAAGCATCGACCCCGGTTCGATACGCCTCATCGCTGCAGGCGAATGTGGTGAACGCGTTTTTCTGTTCGCCATCGCCCGATCTGTGATAGGCATTTCTGAGTGCATTGACCTCCTCAGGGGTCAACCATGGCACAATCACATATCCTTCCTCAGCAAGCTGACGGTTCAGGTCGGGATCGGAGAGGATGATCTGCATGGAACATTGATTTCAGACCGATGAATCACGGGCCGAGGCCGTCAAAATTAGAGGTATTGCACGACCGACCTCATCGACATGGCCGGCAGCCGCCATATTTTTCGCCAGAAAGCTCGGCTATCGTGGCATGAAGGAATCTCGCATCCTGGATGCCACAGCAGTGCCGGAATTTGCACCGCCCATGACCGACCCTGAAATTGATCTGCCTGAAAAGCAGGCCGCTGCTGCGTGATCTTTCTGTGGGCCGTCATTCCAAATGGGCGGCAATGCAATCCGCCATCATGGCATAGCCCCTTGAGTTGTGGTGCGTGTCCTGATCCCAATAGAAGTGTCGATAGGAGTGGGCCGAAGAAGTGAAATGGGACTGATAGCACGGCATCAGATTCAAGCAGCTCACATGTCCGGTCCTCCCTATCATTTGCTCCAACGGCCCGAAATCATACATGTAGCGATCGGTCTCTGATTCCCATTGCAAGGGAAGTATGATGAACTGCGTGGTGAAACCATGGGCTGCACCAAGACTGTCATAGCGGTCAACGAGCTGCTGTTGGGCCTTCTCAAGTTCGTGAAGCAATCCGTCAGACCTGCCCAAGGGTTCCGACTCATCAATACCGAACATCATCAGCGTGAGCCGGACTATGCGGCTCAGCAGGGCAGGACAGACCCAGAGGGGCATTGGCCTTTCGTTCAGAAGACCATCGTGCCCGAATCGGTCAAAGCCACCTCGCACTGCAAGGTCTTTCAGCAGGTCGTGGCTGGATATGGTCTGAAGTACGATGTCGGGCTTCAGGTGGAGCAGGCGGTCCTGTAGGTTCCGGTAATTGAAAACAGGGTCGCTGCCGCAGATGCCTGCATTCAGCACCTCATACTTGGCATGGCCGGCCTTGCGGTTCAACAGATCCTGTAATAATTGTGGATAGGTGGAATCCTGTGGCGCGCCATCGCCTTCTGTGAAACTGTCGCCCAGGGCCAGCACCCGCAGCGTGGCCTTTTTCCCTACCGCCCATTCCCTGTCCGGAAATCCGAGGCTGTTGGCCTGGCGCGGGTAACTGAATTCCGGTCTTTCCAGTGTATAGGATCCATCAGGTTTTCTGATGTGATAGAAATTGTCCTTGTCTGTCCTGAACTGATCGAGCAGTTCCCGATCTGGAAACGGGGCGAACAACAATAGAAGGATTTCCAAGGCGCATAGCACGGAAACCGTGGTAAGAGCGGTGGTCATCGCCTTGGAAAAGCGCCAGATGCCAACATGGATCCCTGCGAAAAGAACAAGATACAGCACCACGAATGGAGCAAGATGCGTGTGCCATTTCACAGAATACCAGCCCTGCAGCTTGAACCAATGGGCCTCCCAGCAGAAATAGGCCGCAAGGGCCGATGCACAGAATGTGAGCATCAGCGTTCCATACGTGACAGTGATGGAGAAGCGGACGGTTCTATTGAAGAAGCTCATTCTGTGCTGCATCGAATTTCACATCGTCCAATCATCAACTCCACCTTTCTTACATGTTCCTAGGGGCCATCATTTCAGCGGAATTGTGCTCTTATGCCTGACAACACCCACGCTGTCATGTGTCCAATACTGTGGCTTGCTGAGTCCCGACACCTCCAATCGGAGGGTGGAAATGTCCCATTTTCCTTCAAGTGCGATCTCTATCAAGGTGTCTGTTTCACCAATTACTGGCGATATGCCATTCAGACCGGGGAACATTTTACCATCGAACGCGCCCAACATGTTATCATCGTGAAGATTTTTCAGATTGAATCGGAGTTCCCCGGTTCCAAATGAATGGCCGGATGTGTCGGTCACCCTCATGTCGATCACCATCTCGGGACACTCGCCAATGCGGTGTGGCATGTGGTCGTTCTTCCAACGCACAATCGCATTCCCGCCTTTCAGATGCACGCTCAAAGGTTCGTAGAATCGTGACAGACGCTCGTTCACGGGCTTGTCCGTAGGGTCGTGCCGCCAATAGGTGTAGTGTGTGCTTCGGCCCTCACTGTCGAACTCTCCATGGCATGAAATGCAGGTCTGGCCGTCATCGGCCCCCCGAAAGTAGATGTTGTCCATGTCGGCCATGTTGGAGGCATGACATGGCAGGCAGCTCTTGTCAGAGCTGAGCAGGGCAGATGCCCGAGGTGTGCACGACAACAAGGGGTCCATGCCCGGTGTAGGCATGAAGTCCTTTCCTGCCACCACATGTTTCCCATCATAATGACAGGTGAGACAGTCAACACCGGTGATCTGGGACGCTCTGTCTGCTCTTGCCTTTGGAAAACGCATGGAGCCATCGGCCGAGGCGACCCCCATTCCGTCCATTTCATCAGTCGAGGTGAACCAGTTACCAAAAAGATTCTCTGTGGCATGGCATGCCATGCACTCGCGCTCACCCACCTTGTTCAGGAAATCCGTGTAGAATCGGTGAGGATATTCCGCTCCGTTGGACTCTTCTATATGGCCTGTCAGGTTCTTGTAGGCATTGGCGTGCGGTCCTGCCATTTCATTGGCATGCTGCTGCTGGTGGCAGCCTGCACAGACCATCACCTGCTGTTCGCGCCCCATTCCATCGAAGCCCTCCGGTAGGCCCGAAGCTTCATTGCCAACAAGTTTCGGCATGATGAGCATGGCCGCTATCGCAATAGCTGCCAGCATCAGGGCCATCACAACGAACATTGTCCTATTTGCCATTGCGCGGTGAACGGGTTTTCCAGAGCAGCAATAGTAAGGATTCGGCCAGTCGCATGCCAAGTGGCCTGCGATAAGGCGAATTCAACATTTCATCAGTCATCTTATTGCCGCATAGCATCCCGTTTCGCCTCCATTCGAGGTAAACCTGCCGATAGCAGATATTGAACAGGATGAATTCGATCTTTTCTGAAAATCCTGAAGGGAATGTCATTGCCCTATGCAGGATGGATGGGAGGGAATAGAATGAACGCACGAACAGGCGCAGGCCAGCGTAGGTCTCCTGTTCCGAAACCCCTTCGGGAAGGTACGTGAGGTGGTTGCCATCAAAACAGCGCAGTTCGTCTGTGAGGAAGCGCCCTTTCTTCTCATAGAAGGTTTTTGACCGTGTGCCGGGGTTGAAGGTCAGGAAGGTGAGTTTGACATACATGATGCCTGCCTCACGGAAGAAGGTCAGCGCATTCTCGTATGATTTCGCATGGGTTCCTTCCATTCCGAGAATGAATCCTGAAGCGACCCTGATCCCTTTGGCGTGGGCCTTGGCAATGATTCCCCTGTAGTTCTCGATGTGGTTGGTCCTGTCCTTGCCCACCGATCTGAGTGCGGTGGTCTCGATGGATTCCAGCCCGCAGTATATCATGCGGCAGCGGGCCTTGTGCAATGCTTCAAGCACCTCGTCATTGTCCAACAGATCTATGCACATCTCGGCCATGAACCCGAGCGCATCAGAGTGTTGGATGATGGAGCAGACCTGCTTCACATGTTCGGCACTCACCCCGAAATTGTAGTCGATGATGTTGATGTGGTTGCGCCCGATGGCCTTCACATCAGCCTCGATCGCCACCAGCGGGCGTGTGTGATAGTGCTTGCGCTGCATGACCAGCACCATGCAGAAGGTACAAGACTCGGTGCAGCCGCGCGAGGTCTCCAACGGCAGGCCCATGAAACGGTTGTAGCCGTTCGGCCAGTCGGTCCCGGTCCAAAGAGGCACTGCCCAGCTATCGGGCAGCACATCGTTCTTCCCGTCATATCGCTTCTTGAGGCGGCCCTGAAGCAGGTCGCTCACGAATTCAGCGGCCACAATGTCGAACAGGCCTTTTACGATGCAGTCGGCATGTTCGGCACAGACGTCTGGAAGCAGCGATGGAAATTCACCGCCCCAGACAATTGCGGTCCCGGGCCAGACCGTTTTGAGTTCGGCTGTCAGATTTTCGGCCAGATGATGATTCTGTGCACTCACCTTCATGCCGACCATCACCGGCCTTTCGGTTCGGGCGGTTTGCATCAATTGACCCTCCGACATCATGTTCATGTCCACTATGCGCACCCGACAGGTGTCGCTTAGAAGCCCGGCCAGATAGGGCAGACTGAGCCCGACAGTCCCTTTGGGCAGAGTAGGCAGGTCTATGAGCAGGACAAGTGGCTTCATTGGTTCGGCAGAGGTCGGGGATTCCCTTGACGTTGAGTGCGATCGCCCAAGGCAATTGACCCATCGACAGGGGAATGTCGGGATGGATGGTCCCTATCCTTATAGATTGTCATAGGTCTTGAACGGTAGCGATAGTGAATCTTGGCGAAGGTAGGGGTGTCCCATTCCCATGCACATGGCCATCACGGCAGATTTTTCAGCACCTTAGCCGCCATCACCAAAACTCCATGGACACACACCTGACAGGCATTGTTGGCGATACGGAGATGGGACAGCCATGTGAATCTGCCACATGAGCTCAGCATTGACCGTTCTACGCTTCATCTTTTTCCCGTTCGTCCATCGGCTGCGTATGGGCGAGGGCGGGCTGGTGCTGTTCAATGCCCTTCATGCCGCATTCGCATTTCCCGATGACCCTTTCAGAGTTGTGGCAGAGACCATGATATCGCTGTTGGCGCTGATGGCGTTGTATGGTGTCAACGATCACGTGGACAGGCATCGCGACCTTGGCAATGCGAAGAAGGATGCGGTCTTTACAAGGTCGGTCATTGACCATGGATCTTTGTTCCTCGGTGTTCACGTGGTGTTGAGCATGGTGGCCGTTCTGCTTTCCCTGCTTGTTTCAGGCTCACTGCAGGGCATCTTGCTGATCCTGTTGCTGGGTGTGAACTCCGCTTATTCCCTGCGATTGAAATCGGTGCCGATCCTCGACATCGTTGCAGTTGTTTTCTGGGGCGGGCTCTATGTGGGCATCACCGGAAATCCTGATCTGTTGCTGATGCTTGCCGCAGGCCTGATGACCGGGACCGCTCACGTTTTTCAGATGATCACCGACCGCGACACAGATAGCAGCACAGGTGTGAACACTACACTTGTGCGAATGCCCGGAAAGGTCATGGGCCTGCTTGTGACCCTGTCAGGGCTGCTTGCCATTGCGGTCATGCCCCTTGTCCCTGTCATTTGGACAGTGCTGTGCCTTGTTCCTCCCCTGATGTTCGGCATCGGTAGTGGTGTCGTGGTCTCTTGGCATGTTTCCCGTCTCAGTTTCTCCATTCTTTGGATAGCATCACTATATCATCTCTATGGAGGCATTTAAACTGATGCAGATGGCCTCGGCCTATGGGCAAAGCCTGCTCTCCTACCATCTTGGCGGGGCCCCAAGTCCGTTCTCGGCCTCCTTTGCCGTGTCGAACCGCTGCAATCTGCGTTGCTCCTATTGCAATTTCCCACTGATGGAGGAGCCTGAACTCACCCTTGCTCAGGTGGACACGCTCTTCGACAGGCTGCGCGAAATGGGTGTGAGGCGTTTGGGGATCCTGGGCGGAGAACCGCTGTATAGAAGCGATATCATCGACATCATCCACCAGGCGAAAAAGAAGGACTTCTTCATCAGCCTCAACACCAATCTGCTGCTCTATCCCAAATTCAGGGACCGACTGGCAGATGTGGACCATTTCTTCACCAGTCTTGACGGTGACCCCGAGAAGCACGAATTGAACAGGGGAAAACAGAGCTACGACAAGATACTTTCTGCAATACGCGACATCGTGGGACGGGGGAAACCACTGACCGCGATCTGCGTGGTCACAGAGCCCGACAGGGCCATGGCCGACTACTTGCTCGCGTTGGCCGATAGGGAGCATATCCAGATCCATTTTCAGCCCGAATGCTTCGATACCGAGATTGTGCTGCGCTCGGCAGATGACAGTATGAATCAGACCGCGATCCGCGAATTCTGGCACTATCTTGCCACCTGCAAGCGCCAAGGTGCATCGATAGCCAGCTCTGCCGACTATCTCGAATACATAGCCAACTGGGAGGATTTCCGGAAATCATCGGTCCTGGACATGGATTCGAAATGCGCTGCAGGCCGGGGATTCCTGTTTGTGGACAGCACCGGACACGCCTATCCCTGCGCCTACACCAAGGGCAAGGCCGAAGGGGTGAATCTGCTGAGGGAGGATTGGAGGGGGACTTTCAAGCACACTCCGTGTACCCGATGCATAGTGGGCCCCATGTTGGAATTCAACCTACTTTTCAACCGGCCTGTCCGATCAGTGTTCAACGCTCTGAAACAGTATGGTTGAGGGCCATCAGATGAATTCCGAAAGCCCCAACATCCTACGGATCCCATGTCCTGATAACAGGACCTTCTTCAAGGATTTCGTAAATCCGGGCATCCCGGTCATCCTCACCGACCTGCAGAACGGATGGAAGGCGCGTGAACTGTGGGATACGGCCTATTTGAGGATGATCTGTGGCGACAGCCGGGTAGGAACGATGCGCCTCACTGACGGCCTGTGCGATGTGGACACCTATTCTGAGCGGCCTGAACACAGGATGGCCCTCTCTGAAGTGCTCGATGCGGTGGATGCCGGAGTGCTTGATGGTGGAAGGGTCATCGCCTCACCGACCGATAGTTTCGGCAGCAGGCTGATAGATGATTATTCGGTCCCGACCTACTGTGAAGGCAAGCGGTTCTTCCGTTCGAGGATCTATGTGGGACCGAAAGGAACTGTGACATCGCTGCATCAGGACCTGCCGGAGAATCTCTACACTTTGGTCCATGGCCGAAAACGCATAGCACTTTTTCATCCGAACGACTCAGGTCATCTTTATCGGAATCCGTTCTGGCATCGCCATCCCAATTTTTCACAGGTCGATCCCGAATGGCCGGATTCCGCCCGCTTCCCAAAGTTCAATCAGACGACACCCATCACCGTTGACCTTGCTGCTGGCGAGACGCTCTATATCCCCGCACTCTGGTGGCACCACCTCCGGAATCTTGAACTGTCCATCGCCATGAGTTTCTGGTGGCCCGAGGGCTGGCGTCTCCCCATCGCTTGGGCCGCAGCCCGTTACAAGGCTCTGACCTCCACGAATGTATAGCTACAGCACAGCCTCCAGTGTTTACAGCCTCCATCCGTCCATCATAGAACAATGAACCTGAGTCAGCTCATACCGAAGGCCCGTTGGCAGGATGTCATCGGGCTTGGCATCAGTGGTTTGTTGTTCTGGCTCACTTTCCGCAACACGTCCTCAGAGATATGGAACTTGAGGCTCACCCCCGGTCAGTTGTGCCTGCTGTCGGTCTCGATGCTCAGCTTTGTGCTCACCACGGCCGTGCAGGCCTATCGGATGCGATGGTTCATCGCCAATGATGGCCGACCGATGTCCAGCTCAAGCGCATTCAGCTCGCTCTACATCGGGGGCTTCTACAATGCCCTGCTGCCCGGCAATCTTGGTGAACTCGTCAAGGGCCGCCATTTTGCCATGAAGAACCGGATCCATTTCAGTACGGCAATGGCCTGCTGGGTGGCTGAGAAGTTCGCTGACGGCATAACGATGGCGGTATTGGCCACAGTTCTGCTTCTGTCCCCATTAGAAAGTACTCCCTTGCGCTGGGTCATCCTGATACCGGTGGTGGGAGCTGCGGTCAGCATCGTGTTTCTGACTGTAGCTCTGGCCTCACCGGGCCTGTTGAAGCAGTTGTTCAGGCTCATCCCATCAAAGCGGTTGGCGGTGTTCATGCTACGGTCATTCCTGATCTTCAAGGGCCGGCTGTTCGGCAAGGACTGGAAGATCCCCGCTGTTTTCGTCTCCGGGGCTTTGCTGATGGGTGTTCTCAATGCCGTCAACTTCGGTCTGAACCTTCATGTGGCGGGAGTCCCGTCAGAGCTCATCACTCCGGGCAACCTGACGGTGTTTGTCCTGTTGGTTGCGGTGGTGATGTTCGTGCCCTCTGCACCCTCATCGGTCGGGGTGATCCACTTCGGCATCTATTCTGCCCTGGTCGTCATGGCCGAAATTGAGGGATTCGCCATCACTCAGGAACTGAAGGACACGTTCGTCTTCACCTCGGTGCTGTTCCACCTCTGCTATTTCATCCCGGAGACCCTTCTTGGAGCCTTTTTTGTCATCAAGGAACGGAGGGTCATCTTCTCGATGCGAAGCACCGAACCCTTGGGATAAGTGGTGTGATCCATGCCGGCCGAGGCCGCCTGTCATGTGCGTTCACCTGTGCCAAGCCACGTCCTCAGTTTGGAGAGCAGCCCCTTGCCATCTTCGCTCCGGTCTGCAAGGAACGCTGGCATTTCGACCTCGGGCTGCGCAACCTCCTTCAACTTGGTCAATATCTCAGGCCCCTTCTGAATGTCACCTGTCATGAAGAACTCCACACTGCTCTCATAGACTTCCACTTTACCATCACGGCCGAAATAGTAGAACATCTTCGCTTCATCGGGGATGATGCCGAACACGGCCGCCACGCGAAGCTCATCGGTGAGATTAGGATCTGAGGCATGGAACAGGCGGTGGTCGTAGATGAGTGCCTGACCCGCTTTCATGTGCAGCGGCACCATCCGCTTCCATATCTCTTCCTGCACCTGCTGAAATGCATCAGGAATGCTCGGGCCTCTGAAATTCCGCACCCACCCATGGCTGCCCGGCATCACACGGATGGCCCCGTTCCGCCCATTCAGATCCACAAGCGGCACCCAGATGTTGAAAGAGCGGTACTTCTCCTCATCCACAATGTTCCAGTCCTGATGCGGGTGAAGGCGGTCCTTCTGGGTGTTCGATTTCACCACGAACGACCCTCCCAATGCACGGCATCCGATGAAATACCGTGATATGGGCCTTTCGAATGCCTGTTTTATCCCGTCATTCATCCTGTTGCGGAATGGAATGTCGGCAGAGTGGGCGGTGGCATAGAAGCCGTTGACCCCTTGCGGATGGTTTTCGAGGAAAAAAGCCTTTAGTTCCCGCACCGTATCCGCATCGAGGAACGGCACGACCACATAACCGTCCTTCAGAAGGGTGCTGTCCAGTTGGTCGTCACTCAGAATCCGTTGCACCATTTTCAGTTGCTGAAAAATGAAGTGAGCCTTTTCAGGAACGAAGCACGTGCCACCGGTGGTGCGAAATTGGTCTCAACAGCATCGTCCTCCATCGGCCCGTTCATCGCAAATCCTGCCCCTTCCTTCATTTCACGCAGTTTTTTCCGCAGTTCTTCCCTTTCAAGAATGGGAGAGACATAAGGGATGTGCCCGATCGGCCTGCCCATCGCGGGGCGCTGCATGATGGCCTCGGAAAAATTCTCGAAGCGGATGAGGAAGTCATCGTCCATCTCGCGCACCTCCAGCTCCTCGCGGTCGGGTTCCCTGTAATGGAAATACATCTGCGCGCCTGCCGATTTCACCCCTGCGGTGATGGCCTTGCGCACATTGCCGCTGCGGTTGGGCGGGCTGTAATGGATTACGCTCTGGTTGAGGATGACGGCCGTACCCGCCTTCACCTCCATCGGCACCAGTTCCTGCACCACCAGATCGTCATTGCCCGAGAAGAAGAACGGTACGGTAGGGGCGCGCACCACATTCAAATGGTCGAAATGACTGCCGGGCAATATCATCAGCGCTCCGTTCTCCAGCGTCACATCGCAGAGTGGCACCCAGCAGTTGAGCGCCACGTGCTGCGTCTCGTCCACGATGGTCCAGTCCTGATGTGGGGCCAGTGCGCTGTTCTCGCCCGGCACCTTGTAGAGGAATGCCCCACCAAAGGGCGCGTAGTCCGTGAAAAGTTCCGCATACCTGCGGCTGAACACCTCCACTATGGCATCGCTCGCCCGCTTCTTGTAGGAGAGATCGTTGCTGTAGCTGCCGCTGAAGAACCCGCTGCCGCCCAGTTCGGGGTGCAGTTCATCGAAGAGCGCATCGAGCCGCGCCACCTCCTCCGCGCTCAGGAACGGCTGCACAAGGAAGCCCTGCCTGTCGAAGGTCTGCTGGTGGGAGTCGGAGAGGAAGATGCGTTTCGCCATCAGGAAACCAGTTCTTTCAAACGCTGGAAGAATCCCCGCCTCGGCTCAATTGCTACAGGCGTTTCCTCTGGGGCCATCCCCACTTTGGGCGCGGCCTCCTCAATGAGCCTGCGGGCATTGGTGCGGCCGAATTCGCGGTCCATGAACTCTACGGTCAGCTCGGGGAATTCGTAGTCCATCAGGCCGAGGGATTGGCCCACCTTGGGGCGGTCGTGGATGTTGCTGCCGAACTGCTCGAAGTCGGTCATAAAGGTGTCGCTCTGCGCGAAGAGTTCCACCTTGTCGGGGTGCGCATCGGTGAAATAGCAGGTGCGGAACTCCGCGTCTTTGTGCGTGAAATAGGTGTTGGTGACGATGCGTGGACTGTCAGAGTAGTTGGGCGGTGAGAAATGGATGATGCTTTGGTCGAAGAACACGGCCTGGCCCGCCTTCACCATCACGGGGTGGAGGTAATCTATCATCCCGTCCATCATGTTGCCGAACATGTCGCGTATGGAACTTCCGCGATAAGTGGGGTGGATGCGGTGGCTCTTGGGAAGCACGAAGAGGCCCCCGTTCTGCACCGTCAGATCGACCAGCGGCACCCAGATGTTGATGCCCGTGAAGCGGCTCTCATCCACCAGTGTCATGTCCTGATGCACGCACATGCCGCTCTCGGCATCCGCCCCCTTGACGATGAAACTGCCGTTCATCACCTTCACATCCATACAGTATTCGGAGATGGAACGTTGGCACATGCGCTGAATCTCGTGGTCGGCCGTCTGCCGATATTCCTTGTCGGGCGAGAAGGTGCTGGGGAAGAAGCCTTTCGCGTCCTGCGGGTGCAGGCGGTGGTAAAGTGCGGTGAGTTCCGCTATCTCCTCTGGCGTGTAGAACGGCAGGATGATGTAGCCATCGCGCTCGAACCGCTCCTGATGCTCCTCGGAACGGAACACGCGCTTCATCTTCTCTGGGAACTGGAACATCTTCTATTTATCTGCGAATTACGAATGTATGTATCAACGAATTACGAATGAGAACGAATATACGAATGGGTAGGGGCGCAGCAACCAGAAACATCGAACCTTAAACGCCTACGAGCCTCCGTTTCACCTCAGTCACGATATTCTTCGGGCTGTATTTCTCAAAGAAATTGCGGTCATCCACCCACACCCATTCCTTTTCGGGTTCGGGAGCAGTTTCTGGCATCGGTTCCTGTTTCGCTATCGGCTGTTCCTGCTGGGCCGCATTGATATTTCCGAAGGTAGCCGCCAGCTTCTCGCACATCGGCACGTTGTATTCATTCCCTGCCGCTTTGATGATGGCCACGAGTTCCTCGCTGGTGTAGTCGGTGAACTCGTAAGGCACTTCCACGGGTTTGCCATAGCCCTCGATCAGTTCGCCACGGTCGTACATTTTCGACAGGGAGGCGTTCTCATACTTCAGGAAGAAATCGGGATCCACGTTGTAGCGCAGCATGGTCTTGAACTGGCCATCGGGCTTCATGTAATAGTGTACGAGCTGCGCGTCCTTCTGCGTGATGCCCACGCCAGCGGCCAGACGCACGAAGTCTGTGGTGTTGGGCGGTGAGGCGTGGAATGTGCGGTTGTCGAACATCAGAAGTTCACCGGCCTTCACATTCAGCGTGTGCAGGTAGGGGAATATGCTGAACATGTGGTCGCTGAGCGGCACAGGGGTCTGCGGGCTGGGCGATGGTCGCTTGTTCCGCATGAAACGGTGGCTGCCACGTATCACGCCCAGACCCCCATTCTCAAGGTCGGTGTCCACCAATGCGATCCAGCAGGTGATGGAGCAGAACCCGTCCTCCTCGCGGTCCACGAAACTCCAGTCCTGATGTGCGGGCACCACGCCTTTGGGGTTCGGTTCCTTCACCACAAAGCTGCTTACGAACGGCTTGAAGTCCTTCAGATGCTCCTCCATCCTTGGCAGGGCCACGCCCCAGATCTTTTCGCGCACCCTGCGGCACAGTTCCTTGTCGGCCTGATCCATGCTCACATGGAAACCGTAACCTTTCACGTCTGTGAGGTTCAGGGATTCATAATAGCTTTTCAGGTCGGTCACCTCGTCCGCGTTCAGCAGCGGGAAGACCGCAAAGCCTTCCTTCTCAAAAAAGATCTGCTTCTCGGCATCCCTGAACAGCGGAATCATCTTGTAGCTCATCATGGCCTGTTGTGTCTGGTAGTTATGCATGGCACGCTGATACTCGCCCAGCGTCACGGCCTTCGGGGTGTAGGCGAAGGTATCGGTCTTTGTGCCGATGCTGGGCCGTTGGCCTATCTGCGTGTTGTATTCCTGAAAGAAATGGTCGGGCACAGCGAATTGCTCCACCTGACCCTCTTCGTTCCTGTGGTAGAAAAGCAGTCCGGCCTCTTCAGCGATGAGTCCGTAGGTCACTGCGATGCGGGGTTCGGCAGAGGTGTTGGGCGGTGAGGCGTGCAGCAGTGCCTGGTTGAAGATGATGGCCTCGCCCGCCTTCAGTGGCACGGTGCGGAGGTCGGGGCGCATCTCCGCGTGGATGTCGCGGAAAGGGTCGGGAAGTGTGGGCGACCGCAGCGCATCGCTGAAACGGTGACTGCCCGCAATGACCTGCACGGCCCCGTTCGCCTCGTCCGTGTCCTGCAAAGCGCACCAGATCGTGACCGAGCAGAACCGTGTTTCATCGACCATCGTCCAATCCTGATGGATGGGCATTTCGCCCTGCGGCCCGGGAGATTTGCTGAGAAAGCAACTTCCAAGTTTCCTTATCGGATTGAAAAGCCCCGAAACCTTGGGGCCGAACACCTCCTCCACGCGGTCGTTCACGCGCTGTTTCTCCTCCGTGTCCGTGCTGAAACTGCTGCTGTGGAAGCCTGCTGGAACCGTTGGGAGGGTTTCATGAAAGACCGCCCGCAGTGCGGCCACCTCCGCCTCCGACAGGAACGGCACGGTCACGTAGCCGTCAAGGGCGAAACGGGAGTTGAGGACGGGAGATTGGAAGAGCATCAAGCAAAAACTTTCTTCAACCTTGAAAAAATCCCGCCCGCTTCGGCTGTGGCTTCGGGCAGCTCATCGAACCTCGGACCTTTGAGCCGCTGGATGAACCCGGCCTCGTCAATGAAGTGCGTGGTATGCGGAATGGTGCGCAACAGCTTGGCCCCTTCAGGCTTCTTCCAAGGGTTGAACTGCATGTAGAAGTCCACATCCACCTCCAGCACATTCACGCGGTCCTGACTCACGGCCGGATCCATGTGATAGTGTATGCTGGGCATCTCCGAAGGGATGCAGATGAGCTGTATGGCGAGGCGCAGTCCCTCGGTGCGGTTCGGTGCCGAGTAATGCACGATGCTGTCGTCCAGGATCACGCAGTCGCCAGCCTTGGTCTCCAGCGGCACCAGATACTTGTCGATGATGGTCTGCCGGATGTTGTCCAACTCCCATGGAATCATGGGGCCGCGCAGCTCCCCGAATCGTTTGTGGCTGCCAGGGACGACCTGTAGTGTGCCGTTATCGACCGTGCCATCGACCAGCGGGCACCAGATGCTGACGGTGAAACACTTGCGCTCATCGGCAAAGGCCCAGTTCTCGTGCAGTGGCACCTCTCCGTCATTGGTCTGCTTGCGGATATAGTTGGCAATCACGGGCCGATAATCTGCCAGCAGCTCGTCCATCCGCTTCCTGAACCGCGCGGTGATGATGTCGAAAACGCGCTGCTTGTACTCCACGCTCTTGTCGATGAAAGTGAAATCGTAGGTCACCAGACGGCTGTTCTCCACGCCTGTCTCTTCGGTGGTGATCTGCCCTCCGCTTTCGGGCAGGGTGTCGAAGAAGAGCTGTTTGAGCTCCTCCGCCTCGGCAGGGGAGATGAACGGGACGCGCACATAGCCGTCACGCACGAACTGGTCGTTGAGGGCGGGGTCGTTGAGGACTTTTCTCATGGTCAGGGTTACGAATTACTAATTGGTACGAATATCCGCATTACAAATGGGCGTGGTTGCGAATTGATACGAATATCCGAATTACGAGTGGCGAATGCCTACGCCAAGGCATCGGCTAAGGTAATGCCTCGCAACGCGGAACAGAAAATGACCGGGGTCAGCTCAGAGGTAATCGATCATCTCGCCTTCGCGCTCCTTGAAGAAGTAGATGCCCGAAAGGGTGGTGGCAAGGCTGAGCAACGCACTCCATCCAATGGCCACGCCATTCAGCACATCATCGAAGAGTGCCCATCGGTAAAGATTGAGCACGCCTGTCATGGGATTGAGGTCGGCCAGCCAAGCATACTGTCCGGGGATGAGGGTCACGGGAAAGAACACGGGCGTGAGCCAGATGCCCAGACCGATAAGGCTCGGAACGATGTGGTTCAGATCCCAATAGCGGATGCTGGCCACATTGAGCCAGAGGATGATGCCCGAGGCCAACAGCACATTGAGCAGCACCGCCAGAGGCAGCAGGGCGAACTGAAGCGGAGGAAGGATGCCAAAGACCGCCATCAGCACCAACAGGATCGCAAACGTCACAGCCCATTCGGTCAGCGCATTGGCAATGGACAGCAACGGAAGGATGAGCAGTGGGAAATTCATTTTCCGGACAAGGTTGGCATTGCCTTTCACGATGCTCATCCCATTGTTCACGATGCTGGAAAAAAGGCTCCACGACAGATGTCCCGAGAGGGCGAAGAGCAGATAGGGATAGTTGCCGGCCCTGATGTTCATCAGATAGGAGAACAGCACCGAGAACACGCCCACCACCACCAGCGGACGGATGACCCCCCAGAGCAGTCCGAGCCGGGTCTGCACATACTGCTGCTTGATGTCGCGCACATACAGGGCCTGAAGCACATGGCGATGGTGCCATGTCTGGGCCAGATAGGCCCAATATGCCGGAGCTTTGGCGGTGATGGTCTTGGTGGGAACAGGCATGGGCTGCACAAATGTAACGGCTGCTTCGGCCGGCCGGCCATGTATGGAAGACCTGCCGGTTCAGACCTGTCTGTTGCCTCCGAATACCCGCTCCAGATATCCATGGTCCACCTTTCCGCTGCGTTCCATTCGCTCAAACTTCTTGCGCAGCCTTGCCTGAACCACATCGGTGTGCTTCTCGCTGAGGCGGAACAGGCGCAGCATGAAATTGGGGAAGTAACGTTTGAGGCGGTACATGAACCGGGCATCCCAAGGCAGCACGATATGGAACCTTCCCCTTGCCGCCTGATGGAGCACCCTTGCCGCCACCTCTTCGGGTGTGAGGGTGCTGGTGCCGAATATGAGCCGCGACATCTCTATGTGTTCGGCCTTCCCTCGGCTGTGCTGCATCACGGCCGTTTTGAAGAAGGTGGGCATGACCACCGACACATGTACGCCATGGTGATGCAGTTCGGCACTCATGGTCTCGGAGAGCGACAGCACGGCCGCCTTGCTCACATTGTAGGCCCCCATGCGCGGCAGACTGGTGAATGCGGCCGCACTGGCGATGTTGATGATGGTGCCCGACCGCTGCGCCCGCATCGTGGGAATGAACAGGGCCGAACCATAGATGACCCCGTGCAGATTGATGCCCAACAGCCAGTCCCAGTTCTCGAGGCCGTAGTCCTCCACGTAGCCCGCATCGCCCACCCCGGCATTGTTCACCAACAGGTCGATGCCGCCATGTCCGGTCAGGAAATTCTCCGCCACCTTCCGATAGGCGTCCTTGTCGGCCACGTCCAACTGATGGATGTCTGCTGTGCCTCCAAGTCGGTGAACGCCCTCTGCGCTCAGGTTCAGTTTTTCTGCACTGATGTCCGCCATGCCGATGACCCATCCTTCGCGGGCCAACTCCTCGCACAGTGCAAGCCCAAGACCCGAGGCGGCACCGGTGATGAAGGCCCGCTTCAGCGGGTAGGAGGCGGAAAGTCGGGCTGCGGGGGTCTGTTCCATCACACAAACATAAGTGGAACCGCCTGTCGGACGGGGCATAAGCCATATTCTCGCACTTTTGCACCCATGCGAATCCGTCTCCTCCGCTCCGTAATCCTGCTGCCGCTATTGTGGACGCAGTTGTCATCGGCCCAAACACCATCCCCGGCCAAACTCCCTGCAAAGGCCATCATACTGGCCGGTGCCACAGCCCACCTGGGCAATGGCGAGGTGATGCCCAATGCCGCCATCGGGATGGAGCATGGAAGAATCACCTTCGTGATGCCCATCGCCAACATACGGCTCAACCCTGAGCAGGCCGACATCATTGATGTGACCGGAAAGCACGTCTATCCCGGATTCATCAATCCCAACAGCACGCTCGGTCTCACCGAGGTGGATGCGGTGAGGGCCTCCCGCGATTTCAGCGAGACCGGCACTTTCAACCCCGAGATCAGAGCGCTCATAGCCTTCAATGCCGAGAGCAGGATCAACTACACTGTGCGCAGCAACGGGGTGCTCCTGACGCAGGTGACCCCCCGCGATGGACGCATTGCCGGCACGTCAAGCATCGTCCATCTCGATGCTTGGAACTGGGAGGATGCTGTGGTGCTGGAAGATGACGGCATCCATGTCAACTGGCCGAAGCGTGTTGCACGCAGTGGCTGGTGGGCCGAGCCGGGAGGGGTCACCAACAACGAGAAGTATGCCGAGGAGGTGGCCGCCCTGCGCGATTTTCTCTTGCGTGCCAAGGCCTATTCCGAACAGGAGAAAAAGGACGTGAATCTGAAAATGGCCGCGTGTGAAGGACTCTTCAAGGGAAGCAAAAGGCTTTATCTGCGTGCAACGGACGCCAAGAGCATCACCGATGCTGTGCTGTTCGCGCAGGAGATCGGTGCGAAATTCCCCGTCATTGTGGGCGGGGCCGAGTGCCATCTGGTGACCGGGCTGTTGAAAGAGCGCAATGTGCCCGTGGTGTTGGAGAGGGTCCACGCACTGCCTGCCAATGCTGACGACCATGTCTATCAGCCCTATCTCACGCCCCGAGCGCTGCATGAGGCGGGCGTACGGTTCTGTTTCAGCTATGAGGGCGACATGGAGGCCATGGGAGCCCGCAACCTGCCGTTCAGCGCAGGGACGGCCGTGGGCCACGGGCTGCCCTATGAGGCTGCCGTGAAGGCCCTGACCGGTGGCACGGCCGAGATCCTCGGCATCGCTGACCGATTCGGCACGATTGCCGAGGGCATGGACGCCACCCTGTTCATATCCGCAGGCGATGCGCTCGACATGCGTACCAACAGGGTGGAGCGGGCCTTCATCCAAGGCCGTCCGATCGACCTTGATGACCCTCACAAGCAACTCTACAGGAAATACGGAGGCAAGGACGAGTAAGGCGATGTGAACCTTGCATGCCTTGTCCATCCGTAGAGGCATGATTCATCGCGTCCGGCCTACCATACACACCGCTTCTTTCCTGCCTTTCGCACCGGGTCGGTCATTGTGCCTACTTGGCGAGTGCGCATTCAATTCGACCTCCCGTGTGCGTGTCATTGGCCCGAAAGGCATCCGAATCTGAGGGTTCGTTTGTCTTTTGGTACATGTTCATGCGAATATCTCGGATTGAACGTTCAAAGGCTTCCAAAGCATGGATGGTCTCTATAACTTTGCGCCCAGTTAACACTGAATTCACATTGGCTTAACATCTGACCGCGATGACCAGGTTACTGATCCTACTGGTATGTTCACTGTTGACCAGATCCTTGAATGCCCAGTGGGTGGAGGATCCTGCCGTCAACAACCTGATCTGTTCAAGGCCGCAGGATCAGCAGGATGCCCGCATCGTAACTGATGCGCAGGGCGGTGCCATCATCACCTGGGTCGATTTCAGGAACGATCAGAACAACACGACAGCCGACATCTATGCACAGCGCATCAGTGCTGATGGCCATGTCCTGTGGACGGTCGATGGGGTTCCTGTATGTGTCAATGCTGCCGACCAGACCGCTCCAATGCTGGTCGAGGACGGGGCGGGCGGGGCCATTATCGTTTGGCAGGACTGGCGCAGTGGCGACCGCGACATCTACGCTCAGCGCATCGATAACCTGGGCAACGTGCTCTGGACGGCCAATGGCGTTGGTGTGGCCGTGAAGGTCAATGAACAGCGCGGACCCGTGGTGATTAGCGATGGGGCACAGGGTGCGGTCATCGTTTGGACCGATGCCGTAAGTGGCAACTGGGACATCTATGCACAGCGCCTCAACGCCAGCGGAACCGCGCAATGGGCCAACGGAGGTGTGGCACTGTGCAACGCCCCGGATGATCAGATCAATCCCAAGGTGACCACCGATGCCACTGGAGCGGTCTATGTGACATGGCAGGACAGGCGCAACGCGCAGGACTATGACATCTATGCTCAGAAGTTGGGGCTGACAGGGGCCGTACAATGGGCCAACAACGGAGTGGCGGTGAGCACCGCCACCAACTCGCAGGTCAACCCCAAGATGGAGACCCTTTCCACGGGCAATGTCGTCATCGCGTGGCAGAATTTCGTCACCGGTGCGGGCTACGACATCTATGCCCAGATGCTCAACGCCTCGGGTGTGGTGCAGTGGGCCAATGGTGGTGCGTCCGTCTGCGCGATGGCCGGCAACCAGAGTGCCATTGACATGACCACGGATGCAATCACCGATGGGGCCATCATCTGTTGGAAGGATGGACGCAATGCCAAAGTGAACATCTATTGCCAGAAGCTTGACCTGACGGGAGCGGCCCAATGGACCGCCAATGGAAAACTGGTGTCGGCAGCTGGCCGCGACCAGATCAATCCCAATGTGGTGGGCGATGGCGATCAGGGGACCATCATCACTTGGCAGGATTCGGTGGCAGGGGTCTGGGACGTCTATGCGCAAAGGGTGGACGGTGCGGCAGGGAACACACAATGGGCGGCCGAAGGCGTGGCAGTAGGCGTGGCCACCGACAACCAGACCGGCCCCAAGCACGTGAGCGATGGCAATGGAGGGGCCATCTTCAGCTTTCAGGACAAGCGTTCGGGCGATTTCGATATCTATGCTTACAAGCTGTCCGGCAACGGAGTGGTCAATTCGATCGGAGAGACGCAGGCCGACAGTCAGGTGCTTCACGTGTTCCCCAATCCCTTCAGCGACCATGCATCGGTGACCCTCCCTGACGGAACGAACCACATCCGCCTGTTCGACATGGTGGGCAGACAGCTTCTGTCGGAAACAGTGGTCGGGGCGCAGCTGTTCGACATCCAGCGCGGGCCGTTGGCCAGCGGCACCTACTTCCTCACGGTGCAGAACGGGGAAGTGCAATACTCAGCGGTAATTATCACGGAATGATGAAGAACAGACCTCTACAACTGCTGTCCATCGCTTTTGTCCTGCTGCTCACCGCCTCGTGCGAGGAGGCCGGGCCGGGCGGCACCTCCACCATCACGGGCAAGGTCTTCGTGCAGGATTATTCCACCTCCGGCAATCTGCTTGGCGAGTTCTATGGTCCCGAGGAGCGCGTCTATATCATCTACGGGGACGGATCGGCCTTTGATGACGACACCCGCACCAGTCTGGACGGATCCTACAAGTTCGAGTATCTCAACAAGGGCAGCTACAGGGTCTTCTGCTATTCGAATTGCGACACGTGCGCATCGGGCACCCGGGCGGTAATCAAGGATCTGGAGATCACTTCCAGCAACTCGACCGTGGAGGTGGAGGACATGATCGTGAGGCGATGAGCAACAGAGAGGCCGTACAACGTGCCACTGCGCTCCTTCAGGAGTTCAGGCCCATCGCCCTTCGGGAGATGGACGGGGTGCAGCTGCTCAGCCGCATCGACACCAAGTATGTGTTCCCGGTCGCCAAGTTGGAGGACTTTCTGCAAAGGGTCAAGGACGGCTACCGTGTGCTGCAGACCAATCCGATGCGCTACACCGACTACGACTCGCTCTACTACGACACACCGGACTTCTTCTGCTTCCGCACCCATCACCGGGGGAAGTCAGGGCGCTACAAGATCCGTTTCCGTGGCTATGAGGACACCCGCATGTTCTTTCTGGAGATAAAGCACAAGAACAACAAGGGACGGACAGACAAATCGCGGAGCCTGCGGCCGGGGATCGAACATGCGCTTTCGCCCGAATCGATGGACTACATAGCCACCAGGACCGAGATTGTCCCTCAGATGCTCGAACCGAAATTGCGGGTGCGTTTCTCGCGCATCACCATGGTCAACAATGCCGAGAACGAGCGGCTCACCCTCGATCTTAACCTCACCTTCGAGGCCAATGGCAGCAGGGTGGTGCTTCCCGGCATTGTGGTGGCCGAGGTGAAACAGGGCCTGTTCAATTCCAAGAGCGTGGCCATCAATGCCCTGCGCGACCTCAGGATACGCGCAGGCAACATGAGCAAATACTGCATCGGTACGGCCATCATACACCCCGAGCTGCGCAGCAACAATTTCAAAGAAATTATTCGATCGATCAATGGAAGAGATTACAACGGAGTTGTTCGGAACTGAGCTCATAGACAGCACCGACCTGATTCAACTGGTTTTCCGGTTCCTGTTCAACGGGGTGTTCCTGTTCATTCTTGTGCGGCTGCTCTACTATCCGTCACAGAAGCGCAAGGACTTCCTGTTCACCTTCATGATCCTCAACATCCTCATCTTCTTCATCAGTTTTCTGCTCAGCAGTGTGAAACTGCAGTTGGGCTTTGCCTTCGGACTCTTTGCCGTGTTCAGTGTGCTGCGCTACCGAACCGAGGCCCTGCCCATCAAGGAGATGACCTATCTCTTCACCGTCATCGGTCTTGCGGTGATCAATGCGGTGTCGAACAAGAAGATCAGCTGGGCCGAACTCATGTTCACCAACATGGCCATTGTGGGGACCGTGTTCGTGCTCGAAAAGCTGTGGCTGCTGCGCCACGAGACCCAGCGGATGGTGATCTATGACAACCTCGAACTGCTGAAGCCCGAGAATGGCGAACGTCTGCTCGAAGACTTGCATCAGCGCACCGGTCTCAGGGTGACCCGCTATCGCATAGAGCGGTTCGACCTGCTGCGCGATGTGGCCAACATCTCCATCTATTACTTTGAGGACGGCAATACCGGTTATCAGAAGGCCGCAGGGGGCGATGATGATGATGAGGACTGAGCGGTCGGGGGTGCTGCCCAAGGCAGTTGTCCCTTGGGTGCTGATGCTCCTCCTATCGGCCGGGGCAGTGGCGCAGTCCACCGATGTGCAGTCGTGGGTGTCGGCAGGCATCACCACCGACATCGGCAAGCGGTTCTCCGCAGGATTCCAGACCCAGGTGCGCGTCATGGACCGTTTCTCGCAGGTGGGCTCGGTGCTGCTGGAGCCCGAAGTGGCCTTCAAAGTCAACAAGTATCTCAAATTCGGTCTGGGCTACCGGTTCACCATACGTACGGGGATTGACGATTTCAACCGCACGGCCAACCGTTTCAACATCGATGCCGAGGGCAGGAAGAAGTTCGGAGATCTGGCCATCAAGCTGCGCGCCCGCTTGCAGCAGGGTTTTCCCGACCCCTATCTCAACGAGAACAGGGAGCCGTACTCCTATCCGCTGTACACCCGCGAGAAACTGTCGTTCGCCTACCGCGTCAGCAAACTGTGGAGCCCCTTCATCGAGGCCGAACTCTTCTTTCCGCTCAATGATGCCCGCAAGCCTGCCATGGACCGCTATCGCGTCACAGTGGGTTCCTCATTCGACCTCAAGTATCGCAACGCGGTGGAGGTGTTCTTCCGCCTGCAGCAGGAGGTGAGCACCCCCGACCCTGAGACCGACCTGATCATCGGCATCGGCTATACCTACGACCTCAAGCTGCCCAAATTCAAGAAGAAGAAAGACAAGAAGGATGGGAAAGGTCAATGACAGGTTGGGACGTGCCGTGATGCTGATGGCGCTGTTGCTGCAACTGCCCAGCAGCATGGCGCAGACCTTCAGCGGTGCGGTCGGAACCATTCTGGACGATGGCAGCCATAACCACTACCTCGCGCAGGTGAGCGGGGTGGTGCCTGCCGTGATGGACACGAACTATGGACTAGAGACCGTGTGCATCACCCTGACCCATACCTGGACCGATGACCTCGTGATCTCGCTCATTGCGCCCGATGGAAGCGAGTTTCTGCTGGCCGGCCGCAACGGGGGCGATGGCGACAACTATACCGCCACCTGCTTCAATCAGGATGCGGCCGTGCCCATCGACAATGTCGGGGCACCGTTCACAGGCACTTTCAGGCCCGAGGGCGCCATGGCCATGGTGAACAACGGCCAGGATCCGAACGGCACATGGACCCTCCACATCTGGGACTCCTATCCATGGGCCGACACGGGCGACCTGCTGTCGTGGTCGGTGACCTTTGGCGACCAGCCCGCCACGCCTTTCCCATTCTCGGCCACCGTGCTGCCCCTGGTGGTGGTGAACACCCATGGGGGCCTTATTCCGGACGACCCCAAGGTGATGGTGGGCATGCGCATCATTCGCAATGCCGATGGTGCCCCCAACCGGCCCACCGACCCTGGCAATATCTATGACGGCCTCGCGGGCATGGAGACGCGCGGCAACAGCTCGAACGGCATGCCCAAGCGCTCCTACAACTTCGAGACCCGCAATGCCGACTCCACGAACCGCGATGTGGTGCTGCTCGACATGCCCCTCGATAACGACTGGTGCCTCATTGCCAATTATTCCGACAAGACCCTGATGCGCAACTGGTACAGCTATCACCTGTTCCGCAAGATGGGCCACTGGGCACCGCGCATGGAGTTCTGCGAACTGATGGTGGATGGCGAGTATCAGGGCATCTATCTCCTTGGCGAGCGCATCAAGAAGGGACCCGACCGTGTGACCATCGCCACGATGACCACCAGCGATGTAGAGGGGGCCGAGCTCACCGGGGGCTACATCTTCAAGGTCGATTGGGTTGACAATGGCGATGTGGTGTGGCAGTCGCAGTTCCCGGCCGTCAATGCCAGTGAGGGTCTCCGTTTCGTGCTCGACTATCCCAAGCCAGAGAACCTGCAGCCCCAGCAGCTCGACTACATCAGGGCCTACGTGGACAGCTTTGAGCAGGCCATGGACAGCCCCGATTTCAGCGATACGCTCAGCGGGTTCAGGAACTTCATTTCGCAGGGCAGTTTTGTGGACTACATCATCCTCACCGAATTCACCAAGAACACGGACGGCTATCGCCTCAGCACCTTCCTGCACAAGGTGAAGAACGGGAAGATCAAGGCCGGCCCACCGTGGGACTACGACCTCTCGTGGGGCAATGCCGACTACATGAACGGTTATTATCCCGGAGGATGGGACTTCGAGACCCAGTCCGACCTTACCGACCAATGCCCTTTCTGGTGGTCGCGGTTCTTCGAGGACACTGTCTTCATGGACCGCGTGCGCTGCCGTTGGCAGGAGCTTCGCGAGCATGCCTTCCATCCCGACACCATCAAGGCCGAGATTGATTCGCTGGCCGAACTGCTGGGCCCGGCCATCGGCACCAATTTCACCAAATGGCCCATCCTTGGCACCTATGTGTGGCCCAACCCCAGCCCCATTCCCGATGACTATCCGGGAGAGATTGCCAAGCTCAAGGACTGGGCCGATTTCCGCATCACGTGGCTCGATGAGCACTGGCCGGGCACGTGTGCCGAGGTGGTGAACAGTGTGGGTGATGCCGGTGCAATGGGCCGTGGGCTGTCGCTCTATCCCAACCCCAGCAACGGGGTTTTCAGGGTGGCCGTGCCGCAGGGCGACAACACGGGCACACTGGTTGTGAGCACGATGGATGGGAGCATGGTGATGCGGCAGGGCCATGCGGGCACTGCGGCCATCGAAGTGAACCTTGGAGCCTTGGGTGCGGGCCTGTATGTGGTGACGTGGCAGACGGCCACGGGCCTCTATCGCGCCAAGGCCAACGTGACGGGCTGGCGCTGAGGCGCGGTCAATAGGAGATGACCACGTTCTTGATCTGGTCCTGAAAGTCGATGTTGGTGGCCCCGCTCAGGATGCAGCTGTTGGGGTAGGAAGTCAGGTCGGGGGTCACTTCCCATTCCAAACGGTAAACCCGATTATAGAGCGTGCTGCCATGCACACAGAGGGCTGCGGTCTCATTGCCGAACAGGCATACCCTGTACAGTCCTCCGGCATCTTCACCGGTTGTCCAGATGCCTGCGGCAACGCTGTTGAGCGATGTGCCCTCGGCACAGTGGTAGTAGAACCGCAGGGTGTGGTCAACATTGTTGGCCTGGCACGCCCCCGTGGGCTTGTAATAGATCTTCACCGAGATGCGGCCCGTGGCGGGGCCACTGCTGGCACAGGCGCTCTGGCAGGCCGATAGCGAGACATAGTCCGCCCCGCTGCTCACATAGCTGCAGTTGCCGCCCGAGCAGTCGTAGCCGGCACTTCCGCCTCCGCTGCACGCGCTCTGGCATTGGGTCAGCGAGGAGTAGGATGCGCCACTGGTGACGTAATTGCAACTGCCACCGGTGCAGACATAGCCTGCCGAACCACCGTTGGCAACGCCTGTGGTGACCGTGGCCACGCTGCATGCCGCATCGGCCGACTCGCAGCTCGTGTAGCACATCTGAGTCTCGGAACAGAAGTAGGGGTAGGAGGGCGAGCAGCACAGGGAGGGTGCTACGGGGAAGTAGCCCTCATCGGTGCAATTGCCACCTCCGGTAAACACCTCGTATTGACAGGCCCCGCCCCCGCAGCTGTTGTCGCAGTCGCTATAGGTAGCGTAGGTGCCATCGGTGAGCACATAGGTGCAGGACCCTGAAATGCAATCATAGCCTGCTGCGTTGTAGCTGTACTGGCATTCGCTGCCATAGTAGCCATCATAGCACTCGCAGGTGCCCGAAACGCACGTGCCGTTGCCGCAGTCCATGTCAAGGCAGGGGAAGCAGGATGGCAGCGAGCACATCGCCCCGATGACGAAGAAGGCGGAGAAAAAGGTGCGGAGGGAAGCGATGGGACGCATGGGCAGGCAGATGTGGTGAATGGAGAGGTGACACAACCTGTGGCCCGTTGCAGGAGCAATAGTACGGTGAATGTCGTTCCCTTTCACATCTTCTGCCGGGGGACGGGGGACGGGCCATAGTCCATGGTCGATAGTCCATAGTCCACAGACGATCAGGCGGGGTCACCGTGAGCATGACGAAGGGGGCCGCCATCCGGTCCACACGGATGAACGGCCCCCCGGGCACTGGCAGAACGCATCGTCAAGGCTTGGGCGGGGCAGGCATGAGGGCGAAGTCGTGAGTCTGATCCTCACCCGCTTTGATGGTGATGTTGCGGTTCTCGGAGGTGAGGTCGGGGGCCGAGGCGGTGATGGTTGCGGGAGTCGGGTCTGCGGAGACGGGGATGTCCTTGGAGTAGATGCCAGCGGGGCCTGAAGTGGCGTTGTAGGTCTGGGTGCCGACCGAGATGGCGATGGATGCGTCTTCGCGCCCCTGTCTGCCGTAGGCTGATTTGCGTGAACCCCTGTCATCCTGAGCTGTCCTCCTGAGCGGAGTCGAAGGACCTGCACGTTCGCATTACCTGCCCCGCCCCCACCCACTGTGGTCTATGGCCTATTGGTCTGAAAGCGGCTTATCCGTAGTGGATACGGGAAGTTGCGTACAGAATAGTCAGACCTGAGTCTCTTTCAGTAAATTGGCGGTCACCAATCAACTCCCGACTTCGCATGAAACGCTCTATCCTCTCCCTATTGATGCTGGCGCAACTTGCATTCTATTCTGTTGCGCACGGTCAGAACTGCTATTCGGATCCCCAGTTCATATCAGAGAACATTGGCATCTATCCGCTTGGTCCCATGCAGATGGATTGCGGAGGACTGACTTCCTCAAAGACCATTTCAACAAGGCCGGACACCACGGTGTTCATGATTGATTCGCTGACCTTTCATATTGAACTCACCCGGATAGACTCAGTTGGAGGATTGCCACCCGGCCTGTCGCTGCAGACGGATGTGATGAATACCGCCACAACAGAGTTTCCCTATGGTGTCTGGGCCAATCCGGGCACCCCGTTCGACCATGAGCCCATCGTAGGGTGCATCAGTATTGTAGGTTCGGCCAGCGCGTGGAATGCCGCCAGTACGGGAGGACCGAACAATGATGGCATTTATCCGTTGACCATCAGACTGATCGAACTTGTTGATACCGTCTCTTCCAGCGACCCTCTCAGTTCAATACTCGGTGCCGTGGTGTTGGCATCCGGCACTTGGTCTCCCAATGCAGTCGGCCTAAACCCGCGCTCCGTTCAGCTACAGCTGCGGGTGAATGAATCGGCCTGCAATGGAGATCTTTCCGTTATGGTTGCGGTCGATGGTGATGACTCTTCCACTCCGGCATGTGATGGAGAGGTGGACGTTGAGGTGTTCTATGGTACACCTCCCTACACCTATACCTATTCCACAGGTGCTTCGGGTTCGGCCCATTTGAACAACCTCTGTACGGGGATATACACCGTTTCTGTGACCGATGCGGTCGGTTCTATCGGCACCTATGAGTTTGCTGTTCCGTCCGACACCAACATCTATTCGAACATTGTTCCCGGATTGCCGGCCTGGGTCGATACACTTTACGACAGTTATCCGAGTTGCACACTCGACTTCTTTGCGCCCATCGACAGTTTTGAGATCACCAGCGCTTACGCTCAGGCAGGAGATACCCTTGTTGTTTTCTGGTTGGTATGGCAGAACGGCAACCCCTATACGCTGGCCAGCGAATACCTGTATATGACAAATGACCCGGTGATCCTCTGCTTTGTCGTCTACTGCGAGAATGGGCGTTCGCAACCTGGCGTGTTCCAATTGTTCGAGTATTTCGATCCGAGCACGCTGGGACTCAATGATGTTCAGGTTGTGGAGATGAACATCTACCCCAACCCTACCTCATCCTCCATCACGCTCCAAAGCCACACCCCGCTCTCGCACGCATGGCTCACCGACCTTGCCGGCCGAAGGCTGATGCCGCTCCGACCGAACGACACCCAATGGCATGCCGACCTGAGCGCGCTGCCAACAGGCATGTATCTGGTAGAGGCCATCAGCGAGGATGGTAAACGGGGAGTCAACAAGGTGGTGAGGGAATAGGACCTGTCCTGCAACGAAATGGGGCTGTCTCATAACTGGGCCAGCCCCTTTGTTTTTCTTGTCGGTTGTTGAAAATCCCTCCGCGCCAGCGTCTTCGCTGGTCGTCCTATTCGTGAGCGTCCGGATCACATTCACACCCGTCCGCCCAAGTCTTCCCATGCGCTCGTGCTACAGTTCCGCAGTCCGCTTCAGGCGCATGTTGCGGAACATCACGCGCACGGTTCTCAGCCTATGGCCGGGAGAACGCTGCGCTACGTTGAGAATTCTCAATACGCCTTTCCATCCTACCTTCGCACCATGCGCACCATACTTGGCCTGCTTATCCTTGCCGCCTCGGCCCTGCCATCGTGCACAGAAGACTGCTATGACAAGGCATTGGAAGAAGCCTTCTACACCATTGACTGCACAGCCGACTGCCCCGGGGTGGTAGGCTGCGATGGCAACACCTATTGCAACGAGTGCATGGCCAACAGCCAAGGCATAAGGGTGGAATAACCCAGCCAGGCCGTGTGCGCCCAGCGAAACCCAGTCCGCAAAGGACGAACACCCCATTCCCTGCCTTCGCCCCATGGCCTTCACCTCCACGCAGACCGATGAGATAGCCCGTGAGGCAGAGCAGTTCACTGACCCCTGTCTCCTGTCCCTATTCCCCTCATTCGCATATTCCCACATTGCTCTGCAATGAGCCATTGGCTTCGCGACCATCGGCCTGCGCCAACCCTTATATGATCTGTCCTGATAAGGCAACGCCACCACCGGGCACTGCGTTCTATGGATGCAAGACCTTCCACCATGAGACGCTGTTACTTCATCCTTTTGCTGTGCTCCATTGCTTTTGCTGCCAACGCCCAGATTCCCAACAGCGGCATGGAGCTATGGAGCGAGGCCCCACAACTCATTCACTGGCAGACCAACAGCTACCCCTTGACCCTGCCGCCCTACGACCCCTACATCGTGCGGCAGGACACAGATGCCCATGGCGGCCAGTATGCCGCCAATTTCTACGGCAATGGCGTGCTCAAGCCTTGGGCCACAACCACCTTTGCCATCGGCACCGCCCATCCTGCCCAGTTCAACTTCTGGTACAGAGTCAGCTTTGCACCCTGTGTCAACGATGAGGGATTCCCCGAACAGGACACCGTGAGCATCGATGTGGAACTATTGCTCAATGGTGACGTGGTCGATCAGGGCCATTGGGAAAGCACGGTCCCGCAGATGGACTATGAGGCAGAAAGCGTACTCCTGAGCCAGAATGCCACCGAGTTCGATTCCTGCCGCATCACCATTCGTGGCGGAAAGGTCTATGGCGGATGTGGCATCATCGCTGCCCCCACCGAATTCCGCGTGGACGACCTTTCGCTCACCTATCCCAGTGGCAGCTGCATCGACCCCGAACAGATCGACCCCGAGATGGGCTGCCTCGAGATCTATGACCCCGTGTGCGGTTGCGACAATGTCACCTATTCCAATGCGTGCTATGCCGAATTCCATGGCGGGGTCACCAGCTGGACCTTGGGCGAGTGCGGGACCTGTGTCGCGACCTTCGGTCATACGTCTTCGGCCACCACCGTCAGTTTCACAGACCAGACAGAAAGCACCGTCACATCGCATTCATGGGATTTTGGCGATGCTTCTGGAACTTCCACCGAGCCGAATCCCACCTACACCTACAGCCACTGGGGATGGTATGAGGTCTGCCTCACCATCACAGGCCATGATGATGATGGAAACGCCTGCACCGATATGGTATGCCACCCGGTCTATGCCACCGATGGGTGCGTGGACAGCAGCCTCATCTGTCCGCCATGGGGTCTGTGCTGCGATGCCCCGCTCCTCGACACCGTGTGCGGCTGCAATGGCATCACCTATATGAATCCCTGCGTGGCCACCTACTTTGGAGGTGTGCTGGAGACCACGCCCGGCCCCTGCGACAGCATCCCGATTAGAATGGACTTGCGTGTCATCGGTCAGGTTTCACTGATGCCCAATCCTGCCAAGGACAAGGCAGTGCTCATGGTCGATGTCCTGCAACGGGCAACGTTGGTGGTCACTGTCCGAAACCTGTTGGGGCAGGAGATGTCGTCCACCATGGTGCCCCAACGCGACCAAGGCCAGCAACGGATAGAGTTGGAGACCGCCCATCTGCCTGCGGGCATCTATCTGGTCGAACTGCGCACTGACGGTCGGTTGCGGACAGTGCAGAAGCTGATGAAGCAATGACCAGCCCGGATTCTTACGGTTGCAGGTAGCCTTCCCCGAAAATAGGGCAGTTTGAAAATAGAGTAACTTCAAACCACAAACTGTCAAGATGAAAAAGAGTCGATTCACAGAGACGCAGGCCCTG
The DNA here is from genome assembly GCA_021739625.1 of Flavobacteriales bacterium. GTDB lineage: Bacteria > Bacteroidota > Bacteroidia > UBA10329 > UBA10329 > UBA10329. Next base: position 62,151 of record JAIPBJ010000005.1, read on the forward strand.
AGCATCACGCTTGAGATTGACTTTAAGGGGACGGGATCCGCTTCAGGCGGATAGGCGGCACGAGTGGAACGCCCGCGCCAGTGGGTGGTCAAATATCATCGCTAATATCAAACCCCTTTGTAAACAGCCAGAATGGGAATACTAAGAACTTCCATAAACCATCTGGGATGTACAGGGCGGCACCCATGCCACTTGTGGTGTCCACCACTCTGCGCCATTGACGCTGAAAGCGCTCAGGCTTCCATGACCTTCTGCGCATGCTCGTAGAGCCATGCCACATACTGAAAGTCGATATACTGCGGATGATTCCCGGTGAAGCGGTCGAGGGCCTCTGTCACTTTGCGCATTCTATCCTTACGGTCTTCCTTGTCGGCAAGTGCAAGCCCCAGATAGAACAGCCGATAGGCCTGCGCCACCTCCTTCTCATGGAAAAAGTCGAGCTTTCCCTTGTGGTAATTGAAATAGGCAATGAAATTCTCGGTCTCGCGCAGCCCTTCTTCCACGTCATTGCACAGATAGGGCAGTATGCAGAAGATGAAGCGGAAGTAGTTGTTCTCCATCTCCGGGCGGTGGCCGATGTCCGCTGACAGGGTGGCCCTTGCCTTTTCGGGGTTGTTCATGAAGATGTGGACCATGGCAAGAAAACACTCGAACTTGAAACGAACCCTCGCATTGGTAAAAATGGTCTTGTGGTCTGCCATCAACTGTATGACCTCTTCATGGCGTCTCAGTTTCATCAGCGTACTGCAGTAGTTGTAGAGCACATCGTGCCGCAGGGGCAGACGCTCAGTTTCAGCAAAGCCCACCACATGCAGATAATGTTCAGCAGCCTCCTCGTACATCCGCAGTCCGAAGTAGGCCCCGGCCAGCAACGCCAGCCCGTCCAGCATGTGCTTTGGAAACAGATGTTGCAGCGTGCCTATCTGCGCCACGGCCTCATGCGCGTGGTCCACGCGGGCATGTCCCTCGGAGCCGTGGGCAAGGGCTACGGCCTCAAAGTATCGGATATAGGGGGTGCTTTCCGGCTCAGGAGCTGAGGCGGTCTCCGTTGCATGCCCGAATGTCCGCAACATGGCTTTCAGGGCGGCCTGCCCCTGTAGGTTGATGGCCAGCTCTGTGCGGTGATGGAGCTTCGAGTTGTCGGCATTATCCTCCAGCAGATGTAACGCTTTTCGGACGCTCTCCGGGCGGATCTCCTTGTGCGTCATCACGTAGTTGAAATGCTGGTTGGACATGTCGTGGGCCGATTGGAAATCGAGCCGTTGCAAGGCGCGCTCATACAGCTTCTTGAACTGCGATTCGTATTCGGAATGGAGCCCACGCTTCAAGAGTCCCTTCAGCAGCATGTGGTCGGCATGGCCTGCCTGCTCATACAAAAATGCGGCATGCTCCTGCTCGGCAATGAATTCCGTAAGTCTGTCTGTAAGCAGCCTGAACTCGTTCCTGAGCAGGTAGTCCTTCTCAGCCGAATGCGGCTGCCCGAAGACATCGGCAAAGAGGGATGCCCTGTCGGGCGAATCCTCATCCAGAATTTCAGCATGTCCGAAGAGTCGGGTCAGGCTCTTTCGCTTGGACGTTTTCATCACTTTTTTGAAAGATTCCTTTTCAGCGGAAGTCAGCGACCGGTACATTTTGAAGGCTTTCGGGGTGCTCATGGGCGGGCGGTTGGCGATAGGAACATTCATCACAAATTTTGAAATTTCATTTGAATGCTCCACACCCGTGGGAGTAATTTTGGATGAAAGATGGCCGTGATGGACAGGTTAGGAAGTAGTGCAATGACAGGAACCAAAACCACAGGAAAGATGAAAAAAGCAGTTGACCAAACGGTACGGGCAATCGGAATTCTCCTACTGACAGCAACAAGTGCAGCCGCGCAACCTATGCCGATTCCGAGTGCGGTTCAGCAGTCAACCGGCCTCAATGGGACGGTTACGGCAATGGCAGTTTACGATGGCAAACTGGTCATTGGCGGAACATTTACCGAAGCAGACGGAATGCCTTGCAAGGGTCTAGTGACTTGGGACGGTGCAAGCTTTGACACGATTCCCGGAACGCCAACTTTCATTGAATCAACCAATAGTGCCAATCGAATTTATACCCTGCTGCAAGCCGAAAACAGCCTTTATGTTGGGGGCATTTTCCAAAACATAGAAACGGGAACAGCGATTGAGAATTTCGGAAACATGGCCCGCTATGACGGAATGGGTTGGAGCAGAATGGTCTCCACCCCAAGCACACTTTACGGTGCCACCAACGGACCTGTGAAAAGCCTTGTTTTTCACGAAGGCAAACTTTATGTAGGAGGAGATTTTACCACCGTTGATGTCAATGCCGGAATCCCGGTAGGTCAATTGGCAACATATAACTGGAATTCCACTCCTGAATGGGAAGCAGTTGGGACAAGTGGGCTTTCGGGCAATTCTGTAAGCGCAGAGGCCATGACCCTTTGGAACGACAGGGTGCTTATTGCCGGAAGGTTTGAGGCAGCTGATGGCGTTGACTCACGCAACATGGTGATCTATGATGAGGTAGCGGGTTTCATATCCATAAACACAGGTTCATTCACAGGTCAAATAGGTCGGGCACGCTGTCTTGCCATTCAGGATGGAAAAGTTTATGCTGGCGGAGATTATAGCAACATAGGATTGAACAACCTGTTTGGTTTAAACGCCTATGACGGCACCGATTGGCTGGATCTGAACGCTGAGGTCGGCATCGATAGAAGAGCACTTTATGCCTGTGATGAAGACCATGTCTGGGTGGGCGGGCATCTGGAAGAATTGGGAGCTGATGTGAACAATCTGTTTATCTATGATGTGGTAAATGATAATGTATTGCCATTTTCAGATGACTATTGGGGCGTGAGTGGCATAGTGAACGCGATCGTTGAATACGATGGTGAGCTATACATTGCAGGCGAGTTCGACATGCTGATGGGAAGCAATGGGCATCCCGATGCTGCGTTCGACAATATCTTCAAGGTCAATGGTTTCTGCGGGACAGCAGTAGGCGTGGTCGGGGCAGAGAGCATGGATGATATTGAGGTCTTCCCGAACCCCGCCAACGGTCCCGTAACGGTTTCCAATATCAGGGAAGGATCAACACTGACAGTCACGGACATGATGGGCAAGGCGGTCCGCACTTCGGCCGTTGTCGGAACGCAAGCAACAATAGCAACAGAAGGCTTTGCGAAAGGTGTCTATCTCATCCGCATTGAAAACAGCGGCAGTGCCGTCAACAGAAAACTTGTTGTGAACCGATAGGAAACGGATGCCTTTACACCCGTCACATGTGTCAAACCCTTCAAAATAACCCATACCATGAAGTACTTGCTACCCTTCCTTTTTCCTAGCCTAATACTGATCACAGAGATTAGCGCACAGCCCTTTGCCTTCGCTTCGCACACCACCTCTTCGGAGCAGTCGGGCACCGCTGCGGGCATTGACGTGGTGACCGACCAGCTCGGCTTTACCTACGTGGTGGGCAATTATGACAATACCGTGAATTTCGATGCACTGCAGATCGGGGGCGACTTCGGTACAATGTTCGTGGCGAAGTATCACCCCGATGGTCATGCCCTTTGGGTGCGCGCCATCAATGGCAACTCGAACAACCGAATGGTGGCGGTAGATACCGACCATGCAGGAAATCTGTATGTGACAGGGGCCTATAGCCACACCAACAGCTTCACGGAGCTTGACTTCGGCACCTTCTCGGTGGCAGGCAACGGCTCCGACAACACCTTCATCGCCAAGATCGACACTGCTGGCAATTGGCTTTGGGTGAATACGATACTGTCCACAGGCCCCAGTGCGGTGAATGGGAAACAGGTGTCTCCGTACGATCTGGTCTGGACCTCTACAGGTGCCGTCATGGCCGGAAGAGTGGAGGAGCAGGTGACGGTGGACGGCAACACTTACAACAACTCGAATGACAACACCTTCTTCTTCGCCAAATTCGACACGGACGGCAACCTGACTTGGTTCCGTCCGGGCGAAGGGCTGATATTCGACCTGCGCTTGGCGATGGGAAGCGATGGGTTGATCTATTTCACTGGAAATGCCACGTCATCGGGCCATGGTTTTGATGGCAACACCATTTCACTGCAAGGTGGCGGAGATGTGGTTTTCGGAGCGTTGAACAGCGCGGGGGCACTTGCCTGGTGGAAGACCTTCGGCCACATGTCCTACAACGAGGCATCGAAGGACATTGCGTTGGATGGCAGCAACAATATCTATCTCACATCAAGCAATCCCTACACACTCACCATGGAGGACACGGTGGTCGCCACCATCGGCAGTGCCAACTGGTACCTGCTGAAGTTCAACAGCACAGGCAATTTTCAGTGGATGCAGCCCTTGGCATCGGGTTCTACGGGACGCACTTACAACCTGCTGACCACCACGGAGGGCATATCATATCTGACCGGTGCTGTGGAGGCACCTGAGTTCTTCACCCCAGCAGTTTTCTGGGGCGATACGGTGGGTGCCCTGGGTTCGATGGAGTGCTTCTTTGCGGCCTATGCCAGCGATGGCGCCTACTTCGATGTGCATGGCTTTGAGTTCACCGAACCGGCCGCCCCGTCTGATGTGCGTGAGTTCATTCCTGCCAAAATGTGCTTTGGACCTGATGGATCCATGCGCATGACAGGCAGTTGGCGCGGGGCCATCGACATAGGCGACAGCCACGAACTCGTGAATCCCGACTGGCCCCTTCAGGAGCATATGTTCCTGATCAACGCCCGCCCCGACCAACTGTTCGACCACTCCACAGGCCTGGCCGACCACCATGCCATCGATATGCGCCTTCAGTTGTATCCGAACCCCGCTACCGATGCCGTCACCGTGGTGAAACAGACCGGAGACGACCTGCATTACCGTATGGTGTCCCTGCTCGGAAATGTGGTTCAAAGCGGAGTGCTGCAGGACAGGGAAACGCGACTTCCCCTCACGCAGCTGAGCCCCGGTGTCTATCTCATCCACCTGACGGATGGACGGAGTACTCAAGGTCTTCGGTTTGTGAAGCAGTGATCGCAGGACGGGATCCGCTTCAGGCGGAGAACCCTATCCCGATCTGTCCTCCTGAGCGAGGTGCATGACGCGGCACGAAAAGCGAATGGCGAATGGCGAAAAGCGAATGACCAACCACCCCCATCGGCCAACTCCCCTCTCCTTAGGGGATGGGGAGGGGTCTCGCAAAGGCCGTCCCGTTCACTGACCGCTATCAATGCCCCGCCTGACGCGCATCACCTCCCTGCCGACTGCCACCCCATACCTTGGCGGTCAATTCAGCCACCATGAAATACCTCCTTCACCTCTTTGCCTTCCTGTCGGGCGTTCAGATGGCCAGTGCGCAATGGCAGTTGACCAACTACTCCGAGGCCATGGACGTGGAGGACATCTTCTTTCTCACCGAGGATGTAGGTTATGTGGTCGGCTACCATGAGGTGTACAGGACCACCGATGGCGGAGACAGTTGGAGCCTCGTGGTGGAGAATCTCTTCGGCAATGGGCCCCGGCTCGTCCATTTCATCAACGAGAACGTGGGTTTCATCGCAGGCAGCAATTCGGGCGGCACACTTCCGATAGAGGTGGCCCGCACCATCAATGGCGGTGCAAGCTGGACAGTGACGCAGCTCGAAGGCAACCAGTACACCTTCAGCTATGGCCGCGACCTTTTCTTCTTGGACGACAACACAGGGTTTCTGGCCTGCAATGGGGGATCACTCTACCGCACCACCGATCAGGGCCTCAACTGGGTGCGGGTTTACAACGATGCGAACGAGGACTTCAGCGCCATTCATTTTCCAAGCCCTGCCGTAGGCTACATGATCCCTGTTTATGGAGGCGAGATCTATCGCACCATCAATGGCGGCAACAGCTGGTCTGCTTTCCCGCTCGGACAGAACATCGACATGTACGATGTGTATTTCACCGACAATCAGACAGGATACATAGCGGCCTCCAACGCCCGCATACTCAGGACCACGGACGGAGGCCTCAACTGGACCACCACCGATCTGGGCGCTTCGGACGCTTTCATGGCCATCATCTTCACCAGTGCCAATAGAGGGTATGCCATCGGATCTCACGGAACATTGGTAACCACCACCAACGCGGGCGAAACGTGGGTGCCACAGACCAGCGGGGTGCCGGACAACCTCATGTGCATCAGTTTCCCAAGCGACTCGGTCGGCTACATCGGCACAGCGGGCTATCCGCACGTGCTCAAGACCACCAACGGTGGGGGCATTCTCGGCATGGACGCGATGGAGGAACATCCTGCCATATCCGTATATCCGGTGCCCAGCAGCGGACTGGTGCAGGTATCATCCACTGTGGCATCTGCCCTAAGGTCAACTTACCGCCTGTTCAATGCCCAGGGCATGTTGATGCAGACCGGCAAGCTGGCGGCATCGCATCGGACGATCGACCTGCAAACCCTTCCGGCAGGCATCTATCTCCTCCAGTTGGATGCCTATCCCAGCAGCAGCATCCGGCTTGTGAGGAAGTAGCGGCCTATGCTGACAATGGGTGAGGGCCCGTTCCTACGTGACCCTTTAACTCAACACCCCCCTGCATACCTCGCATAGTTGTCGAGAATGGCCTGCCAGCCCTGCCTTTGCAGTTCAATGGAGTTCTCGGTCTCCGGATCGAAGGTGACGGTGACCGTGGTGGCATCGCCATTGGCACGGAACGACACCGATACGTTCCTCCCGTCTGCGAGCACATAGCCGAGACTGCGCTGCGGCTCCACCTGCGTATAGATGCCCTCGAAATCGAAGCCGAAGCTGCCGTCCTTCGCCTCCATGCGGGCCACGAAGCGCCCGCCCGCCCGCAGGTCGGTGCTCGCACTGGGGCAGTGCCAGTCGTCCGATGCGAAGTTCCACCCGATGACGTGTGCCGGGTCGGTATAGCATTCCCATGCCTTCTGGGGCGTTGCCGCCACAGAGGCGGTGATGGTGATGGGCTGCAGTTCGGTCATGGTCTTGTTGTTCTGTGGGACCAAATTTATAGAACACATTTCTTCGCAGCGCAGCAAGTGATTGATGCCCCCGTCCCCCGTCCTCCTCACATCCGCACCCCGATGATGGTCACATCGTCCACCTGCTCGTTGGCCCCGCGCCACCGCTCGAACGTGGCCAATAGCGTACTGCGCTGCTGTTCCATCGGCATGTCGTGGATGGAGAACAGCAGTTCGCGCAACTTCGCCTTCTGGAACTTGCGGTTGCCATCGCCCCCGAACTGGTCGGCAAAGCCATCGGTGATGAGATAGAAGATCTCGCCCTTCTTCAACTGGAACACATGGTCGGTGTAGGGCCTGCGCCTGTCCGAATGGCCCACGGGCTGTTTGTCGGCCCTGATCTCCACGATCTCCTCCCCATGGCGCATCAGCACCAGAGGGTTGTTGGCCCCCGCCCAGGTGAGCACCCCCGTGGCAGGGTCGAAGGCACATACCGAGGCGTCCATCCCGTCCTTCACCTCATCGTGGGCATCCATGTTCTTGTTGAAATCCGCTATCACCAGCTCGCCCGCCCTGTCAAGGATGTGGGCAGGTGTTCTGCTTCCGAACTCACGCAGCGCCTTGTTCAGCGCATTGTGGCACACCACGCTCACCAGCGCCCCCGGCACCCCGTGGCCTGTGCAGTCGCAGGCGGCAAGGAAGATGCGCCCATCGCCATCCACGGTCTCCAGCCAATAGAAATCGCCCGCCACGATGTCCTTCGGCAGATAGAGCACGAACGAATCGTGTAACAGCGTCCTGAACGCCCGCTCCGAGGGCAGGATCGTGCTCTGGATGCGCTTGGCATAGGCAATGCTGTCCAATATCTCCCTGTTCTTCTCCTCCACCAGTTGCTTCTCCTCCATCACCTCATGGGTGCGCTCCTCCACGGTCTGCTCCAGCTCGCGTTGGCGTGCCTTCAAGGCCCGCTCTCTCCACCTGATGTAATAGGCGATGCTGCCCACCGCGATGATGACGTAGGCCGCGTAGGCCCACCATGTCATCCACCATGGCGGACGGATGGTGAAGGTGTAGGCCAACGGTCGGCTCCACAGCCCTTCGCTGTTCATCGCCTTCACATGGAAGGTATAGGTGCCGTGCGGAAGGTTGCCATAGGGCGCTTCGGTGCGGTCGGTGATGGCGCTCCAGTTGGCATCGATGCCTTCGAGCATGTACTGGTAACGCACACGTTTCGGGCGGTTCATGGTGATGCCGATGAAGCTGAACGTGAGGAAGTTGTTGTTGTGGGCAAGGCTCAGCCCGTTGGGAACGTTGTACCACCGCGAAAGACCGTCAAACCTGAAATTGCCCACCCTCACCCCGTTCTTGAGCTGAAGGGCGCTGTCCTTGGCATGTTCCAGCGATGACCAGTCCACCGCCTCGTTGAAGAGCGCAATGCCCGTAAGGCGGATGTTGGGTGCCAGCGAGTCGGGCAGGTCTCCTTCGGGATGATGGATGGCGAGGCGGTCGTTGGCGCCTATCCAGATGCTGCCGTCCCGCGCCTCGTGCAGCGACCTGCCGCCATTCACCCCGATGGCGATGAATCCCTCATCATAGCCATACTGTCTGAACGCCACTTTGCCAAGGGTGGTCCCGTCCATGGTGGCATGGTCCCAGTGCGCTTTTATCCGCTGCTGTTCGTTAGGGTCCAAGCGATTGAGACCGAATCGTGTGCCGAACCAGAGATTGCCTTTGCGGTCCTGCAGGATGTTCTGCACCACGTTGTTGCTCAGCCCGTGATGCTCTGTGAGGCGCATGGACCGGTGCCCACTGATGCACACCGCCCCGCCTCCGTTGGTGCCCAACCACAGTTGTCCTTCCGTGCCTTCGGTGATGCTGAGCACATCGTTGGCGGTTTTCCCTTCAGACACATCATAGCGGGTCATCCTGCCATTGTCCAGGCACACCGCCCCTGCGCCCATCGTCCCGAACCACATACGGCCTTGGCTGTCCTGAATAGCGCAGCGCACATCGTTGCTGCCCAGTCCTTGATCCATGGTGTAGCTGGTGAAACGCTTGCCGTCATAGCAGCTTACCCCGCCACCGCTCAGCCCGAACCAGATGCGTCCGGCAGTATCCTCCACCATGCAGCGCACATCATTGCCGCCCAGTCCGTCATTGGCAGTGATATGGGTGAAATGCTTGCCATCGTAGCGGCAGGCCCCATTGCCATACGTTCCGAACCACAGCCCACCATCGCGGGTGGCCAATTGCGAGAGCAGGATATTGCCGCACAGGCCTTCTTTTTCCGTGAGATGATGCAGCGCCTTGCCGTCATAGCGCGAAACACCGCCTCCGCCCGTGGCCAGCCAGATAGCGCCATCCCTGTCCTCCACCATGTTGGTGATCAGCTTGTGGCTCAGTCCCTCGCTGGTGGTGAGGTAGGTGAACATCCGCCCATCATACTTCGACACCCCAAGGCCCCACGTACCGATCCAGAGGTTGCCACTGCGGTCCTCCATCAGGCTGCGCACCCCATTGAGACTCAGACCATCGTTCTCCGAGTAATGCTTGAAATGGTGGCCGTCATAACTGCACACGCCCTTCACATTGGATGCGAACCAGAGATGCCCGAACCTGTCCTGTAGGATGGCGACCAGCGAATTGCTGATCATGCCCTCCTGCTCCCCGAACTGCACCAGCGTGCGGCCATCATAGCGCATGGCCCCACTATCGAGCGTAGCGAACCAGATACGGCCTTCCGCATCCTGCGCCATGGCCCGCACGGTGCGGAGCGCGGGGAACGTCTTTTCGTCAAGACGGATGAAGCGGTCGCCATCCAAACACACCACCCCACCGCCTTCTGTGCCGAACCAGATGTGGCCATCGCGGTCCTCCATCATGCACAGCACCACGTCATGGCCCAGTCCGGTCTGTGCAGTGTATCGGGTGAAATTCTTGCCGTCATGGCTCACTGCACCACCACCTCCTGTGCCGAACCACATCCTGCCCCGCGAGTCCTCCATCATGCAATGCACAACAGTGTTGCCAAGGCCGCTTGCTGCGCCATAGTGCGCAAACTGATGACCATCATAGCGCGTCAGTCCACCGCCATTGGTGCCTATCCAGATATCGCCTTTGGTGTCTTGCGCCATGCTCAGCACCACGTTGTTGCTCAGCCCCTGCGCTTCGGTGTAATGGGTGAAATTCTTGCCATCGTATCGCGACACACCGCCACCGTAAGTGCCCAGCCAGACATTGCCGTCACTGTCCTCCAGCATGGCGGGGATGTTGCCGTGCGTAAGCCCCTGCAACTTGCTGAACGTGCTGAAGTTCTGCGGATTCCGGTCTTTCACATACGCGTCCTTCGCTACCACCGTGATGGGGCTGCCCGCCACTACCATGCTGTCGATGGCAGCCACCACTTCGGGCTGCGCAAACGTGTCGGTGCCAAGGGTGATGGTGGTGAGCAACGAGAGGTCTATGGCCACGCTTTTGCCCGCCAAGGCCGGATGCACGTTGAGTCCCGTGGGAACCACTGTGGCCCTGCCCGCAGCCACCTTCTGCAGCTTGCGTTCGTCCACCTCCACCACTATGGGCGGGGCCATGCTGTCCATCGGAACCACATGCACAGCGGCTGCATCCTTGTGCGTTTCAGATACAGGCGGACGCGATTGTTCCTGATCGGCACATCCGGCCATGAACAGTGCGGCAACAACAAACAGGGAGAAGTTCCTCACCGAGAAAGGTATGGGGAGTGCCCTACAGCCCGAACTGCCGCAAATGGTGGTCCAGATGCTTGTAGATGATATGCCCCCAATCGTCATCGCTCATCGTCCCGAAGATGGGATGCGTCTTGAGAATGGACTCGGTGGGCAGCTTCACGAATGCTGCCAAGGCCGACTTCAGGGCGGCACGCTCAACCTCCAGATCGAGACCCTCGCGCTTGCCGGCCTCAATGCCGGGCAGCGTGGCCATGCCCTTGCCGAAGGGCAAACGGCCAGCAAAGATCTTTTTCAGCAGCCACCGAATGGGGGCCGGAAACATGTCCTTCACTTTCAGTTCGCCTGTGCCCACACCCACTTGCTGACGGCAATGCCACAGCATCTGTGCAGGGGTCATGGTTCCCCACTGGCGGGCAGTGTCGTCTTTCAGGCGGTCTATCCGCACATTCACTTCAGAAAGAACTCGGGGGTCGAGGATGTTCTTCATGGCATTACGGTCTTTATTCGTGACTACGATGCAATAATAAGAAGAAGACACGGGGCAGAACAGTGTAATACTCCCCCGTCCTCCGTCCCTCGCCCCTCGTCCCAACTCCGAACTCCGCACTCCCAACCCGGTCCTCGATTCGCTCCGCAAGCTCCGCTACTCGGACTGACCCTTGCGAAAGGCGAACAGCGAAAGGCGAATAGCCAACTCCCAACTCTCCTCACCTATACCTTAACTTTTGTGTACAAATTTTTGTGCACCGATTTTCGTAACCCTTTATTCGTGTACAGATCTTCGTGCACAAAATAAACATCTTCGCTATGTTTTTTTCATTATATATGTTTGCA
>JAIPBJ010000107.1 GCA_021739625.1 Flavobacteriales bacterium
TTCAAGTTTGTAGTATCCTCTCGCCATGGCCTCCGTTTGGCCGTCCATGGGTTTCGTATAGCTCATGCGTAGCTTGGGCCTCACCTTTTCTTTGGCCTCTTCTTGGGCCGTGGCACTGTTGCCCATTCCCACTACGAATGCAGCGAGCAACAATAACTTGAAAACCGGGTGATTGAGTTTGGTTGACATTTCGTGTCTTTCTTGGTTGTTGAACTGATGTCGAAAGCCTATTCTTCTTCTTTCACGATACCCTGATATTCTGCCATTTCCCAGATGCCTACCACAGGCAGATATCGCAAAAGGATGGTGATGACAAGCAACGCGCCAGCCAATGACCCGAATGTGATGCTCCACTCCGCGAATGTCGGAGCATACTCGATGGTGCGGGGAACCCCATCCTGTTCTATGGCCGGCAGATAGGGATAGAACAATGTTGGAATGACGATGAGATAGCGTTTGAACCACGCCCCGACAATGACAATCAACGAGATGATGAACAAAGGCAGAGGCTTCCTGCCCTTCTTGAACAGCAGTACTATGATGGGGATGATCATGCCAACAATCTGCGTGGTCCAGAACATGGGAGCAAACTCACCCATGAACAGGCTTTCCAACAGGTCCCGTTCTCCCTCCATCATCTTGAAGGCCGGAGTGAGATACTCGTTGATGTTGAAGTAGAAATAAACGAGCGAAAGAAGTACAAGCAGCTTGGCCATCTTGTCAAACAGGTCGTCAGTGAAATAGTTCTCGAGCTTGTAGCTGCGCCTGACCACATACATCACGGCAATCACTGCGGCCGCCCCGACCATGAAGGCCCCTGCAATGAAGTAAGGTCCGATGTTGGTGCTGTTCCAGCCACCGCGAAGTGTGGTGGAGAAAAGCCATGATGTTACGGTGTGGATGCCAAAGGCAATGGGAATGATGATAACGGACAGGCCCATGATAGACTTGTGCATTATTCGCATCTGCTTAGCATTGCCCACCCAGCCCAACGATAGCATACTATACAGTTTGTGCTGCCATTTAGGGATGCCGGTCATCTTGTCCCTCAGAATGGCGAAATCAGGAAGCAGTGGAATGTACAGTAGCAATGTGCTGATAGCCAGATAGGTTGTTACCACGATGACGTCCCACACAATTGGAGATTGCAACCTGCCATGAACGAATAGATAATAGATGCGATCAGGGCGGCCCATGTCCACTATGATGATCAGACCTGCAAACATGATGCATGCCACCGCAATGATTTCAGCAATCCGTGTCAATGGAATACTCCATTTCGCGTTGCTTAGTTTGAGAATGGCACTTATCAATGACCCAACCAGACTGACAGCTACGAAGAACACGAAGTTGGAGATGTAGATGCCCCAACTCACATAGTCGGTCATAGCGGTTATCTCAAGGCCGTCTCTCAATTGGAAGAAGTAGTTGACGAGACCGGCCAAGAATACGACACACAGGCCAATGGTCCATATTGTCCCCTTCAATCCGAAGGTCCGGGGTTGAAGATCCTGAGTAAGCTCGGGAAGCGTTCTGTTGATGTTCATTTCAGTTAGGTTTAATGTCCGCAGCTACCTGACTCCTTGCGCAGTGGAGGAAGATTTTCGCTCTCCTTGTAGGGTACCAGCCTATCCGCTGCAGGCAGGTAATAGACCCTTGGTTCTGTTCCCAGATCCTCCAAATAGCGATATCCGGCCTTGTCCTTCATCATATCGGAGAAGCGGTAGGTCTCAGCACCATTGGTCACAGTATCCTCGTTCTGGTCTCCGAAGAAGAAGACCCCATTGGGGCAGGCCGTGGCGCAATGCGGCAGTTTCCCGTTCCTCAGCATATCGGGACAGAAGTCACATTTTTCCACTGTTCCCTTCTTTCTTGGCAACCCTTTTTCAGGGTCGTACGCCTGTGCTTTCACCTCTGGCGGATCATTGGGCTCGCCCCAGTTGAACACCCTTGTGGAGTAGGGGCAGGCCGCCATGCAGAACCTGCAGCCTATGCAACGTTCGTTGTCGATCAGCACGATGCCATCGTCACGTTTGAACGTGGCATCCACAGGGCACACTGACACACAGGCCGGCTTATCGCAATGGAAGCATGTCTTTGGCATCCAGTACGGTTCCGTGTGCTCGGCATCCTGCATGGTATAAACATTCAGCCACTGGCGGTCGCCCGGAATGTGGTGATGCTTGTTGCAGGAACTCTGACAGGCGAGCGCGTGCTTGCAACGTGCAAGATCGATCACCAACACCCATTTGCGTCCTTTGATGCCTTCGCGGGCACGCTTGCGGTTATCGTCTGTTGCCACCTCTTTGGCATCCCACGCCACCTTGACCACATCATTGGCATCCACTTCCACAAGATGACCGTCCGGTGTAAGCAGGCGCACTTTTTCTCCAGAACTCTCCTTGGGTTTGGCCGTCAAAGAAGTGGGAACCTGAGTGAGCGCTGCCATGACCGTGGAGGCCAGACCGAACTTCAGTGCATCTCTCCGTGAACTCTTATCGTTTTTAGGATTTTCCATGATGACGTTTTTTGATGTTGGGGGTTTGATTATGTGAGGTCAACACTGTTTCAAAAGCCCCACAGACGGGTAATGTTGAACCCGAGAACAAAATCACCCTTGGTGAAATCCAAGTTGTTCCTCGACATGTTGTATTGGCCGAGAATTCCATTGCGATTGCCCAGGAACACTTGGAATGAGTGTGCACTTGTGGCCACCTCCAACCCAAGATTCAGGTTGTAGGGATAGTTGAGATTGTAATCCTGTTTTGCAGGCGTCACTACCTGCTCATAACCAAGGATGATGGAAGATTGCGGTGACAGCTTGATGCGGGCGATGGCTCCAACAGCCACGTTGTCGTGCTTCATGTCATGGTTCACGACATATTCAGCGGAACTTCCTTCGTTGTACACAACTGCCGGACTGTTGTCAGCCACATTGAAGTGCGAATAGGAGGCAGAGACCTGAAGTGTGAAGCGGTCGTGGAATTTGCGGGCGATCATCAGCTCATAATAGTAGCTCACGCGATGACCGAATTTCGCATAGTTTTCATCCTTTCCAGCCTCTATGGCCAGATCGGCAAAGGCGGTCAGGAATATGGGCGAGCCACCGTCACGCTGCTGTAGAATCGACCATTTTATATTGAAGTCCTGAGCCAGATTGTTCTTCTCAGTTCCGAACCCTATCTGCAATTGATCGATGATGGCATACTCAAACCCAAGACGGATGTTGGCCCCGTTGGCATAGAGACCTACCAAATCGAACCCATTGCCACTCCACAGTTTTCCGAAACGGTGCTGCATGTTTACCACCAAGGTCTTTGCCTTGGGATTGATGATGGTCTGGTGATCGAGCAGCACACTGCTTTGAAACGCATTGCGTACTACGCGTGGCCGTTCCTTTTTCACTTCCTCCTTCACTTCGCTCTCTGCATCCTGTGCATACAGGAAGTTTCCTGCCATCAGGATCACAGACCCCAGCAGTGCTATTTTTTTAATGCTGTTCATGATGTTCTTTTTTAGAATGGAGTTTAGAATCAGTTGTCTTGGGCACCGTCCTCGATCCAGGCCAGAACCAGATCCAGCTTGTACTGTTCGAGCATTCCGGCAGGAGGCATCACCTGTCCGGTGGCAGTACCTGCCATTTTCTTATAAAGCTTGCTTTCGGCCGGATCTGTCGTATTGATCATGCCAGGCATGCCCATCAGTGCAGTGTAGGCATTTGCCGAAGTTAGATCAGGAGCGATGCCACCTGCGGGGTGGCAACCGGTCATGTTGCAGCTTGAATTGAAGATGGGAACAATGTTCTCTGAGAAACTCACCACCTCGGGCGGTTCTGGAACCTCTATACCGTCCCAGCTGCATCCTGATAAGGATAGCGCGCCTACAAGTGCTATGGACAGAAGTCCTATGGGGTTATGCTTGTTTGACATTTGATTAGGTTTTGAGAATTGAACTACTGTTTGGATTCACGTGCAAATCTGTGGGTATGTGAGAACGGGCAATCTGACACTTGTTAGATTCAGCCCTGACGTTTATCACCTTCAAACCTGTCGCATGTTTTTCGATCATCAACTGTGTATGTTGGCCATGCGGTTGAAGAACACGGTCGCGTTGAAAGTGGTCATCACAGGCCTCTGCTACCGTGGGGTCGGCCTTTTCTCCATCAGAAATACGTTGATTTCGGTTGGGGATCAAACGATAGCGATGTGCCGGAAGGCGCAATCTGCACCGATCGAGCAATGGAGGGTCATTGTTTCTCATGATGTAAAATTGGTCTTGCAAATAACAGAAAATAAATTCATCAGCCGCCTCTTAGAGTCAGGACAGACGCATCAGATCCAACATCAGAACAATGCGATTGAAGGAATCTCCACCCACAAAGACCAACCTTGTGAGGCCAATCCTGAGGTCAAGCAGGGCATCCGCAATAGGACAGACCTGGTGGCTTTCTTTGATGCGATGGTCAGACGATCAGGCTTTTCTGGACTGAAGGCCTCACCTCAAGCCGAGTCCGATTCCATTCTATCACAACGCACTATGAATGGCCAGGCCCATGACCAAAAGCAGCAGCCCCTCTCCGATCTGATACGGCATCTGGAGGAATATCCCAGCTACTTCAAGTAGGGACTTCTGGAAAACGGATCAGGACCTCATATCATGTTTCAGAATGCCTTGGGCAATGAGGTATTCGGCCACGGCATAGGTGATGAAGATGGTGAAACCCGCATAGTAGGTCGGTTCGGGCAGAACGAGGAAGTTGATTGCTATCAATCCATCAGATACAACGAAGATGCATGCACCTATAAATGCGTTCCGAAAACTGGAACTGTTGGTGCGGCCAAAGCGACTCAAGGCGGTGGCGGCCATGGTCAGCAGTATGGCCGAATAGATGATGACCGGGATGGTGGCAGGCTGTTTTTCCAAGTTGGTCTGCAATGAAGGCAGCACAATGGCCATCATGCCTGCCCATAGCACCACGAAAGGCAGATAGTGGAACCACCTCACAGCAGCCGTCCCTTGCAGTGGCCTATCCTTTGCTTTTCTATAAGAGCTGATGAACAGCAGTTGGGCCACAAGGAAAGAACCAAGCCCCAGCACAAAGAAGTTTTTGTTCTTGATGATGCCCATGATCTGGGTGTCTGCAACAGTCTCTGGGGTGAGCATCAGGAAAATGTCGCCAAACCACGAGAATAGGAATGCGGTCAACATGAAAAGATGAACCGAGACCATTCTGCCCTTTATGGACATGAAAAAGTAAAGCCCGATAAGGGGAAGTACCAATGGCTTGGTAAAGAATACGAGTTCAGGGCTGTGTATGAATTCGCCATAGATCTCGAGGAGAAAGGTCACAACAAGCAAGAGTCGGACAAAGGCAGGGGCTGTCATCATTGCAATTGGTTTGAAAGAGCAAAGGAAGTATGTTCTACGGGCAGTTCGCTTTGATGGCAGCCAGCGCCCCTTCATTGCCCAATTCGAGCGATCTTTTGAAATCGGCACACGCGTTCTCCCGCTGTCCGAGGAACAGTGTGGTGACACCCCTGTTGTAGTAGGCAAGAGCGTTCGTGCCATCGAGGGCAATGGCCTTGTTGAGGTCGGACATGGCTCCTGTCCGGTCTCCGGTCACATGTTTGGAGAGCCCTCTGTTGCTGTACGCACCAGAATTGGACGGGTCCAATTCAATGACCTTTGTATAATCGGGGATGGAGGATTCATAGTCGCCCAGAACGAATTTGGAACGCCCTCTGTTGTTATAAGCGTTCACATTGGACGGATCCATTTCTATGACTGAAGTGTAGTCTTCGATGGCGCCCGGATGATCTCCGGCCTTTCGTTTTGACAGTGCTCTGTTGTAGTATGCCGCCACATTTGCCGGATCGAGTGCGATGCCCTTCGTGTAGTT
Source organism: Flavobacteriales bacterium (assembly GCA_021739625.1). Classification (GTDB taxonomy): domain Bacteria; phylum Bacteroidota; class Bacteroidia; order UBA10329; family UBA10329; genus UBA10329. Next base: position 5,900 of record JAIPBJ010000107.1, read on the forward strand.
TTCAATGGCACCGGCATGATCGCCCATATCGCTCTTTGCATCACCACGTTCAAAATACTCCGTGGCCGTCTGTCCCAAGGCACAGAACGAAGCCACAAGCATGATCAGAAGTGAGGATAGGGATTTCATTGTGGAACGCGATTTTGGATACCTGCTCAAATTTCGGTCACGATCCCGGTTCAATTGATGACTGTTATCACTCCATACATTTTGTGACTCAGTCTTATCCTTGTTTCGAAGACTTATGGTGAACTGAAGTGGAATTCTCTGAAACGTGAGACAAGAACCGCTCAGGGCATCTGACAATGGGGTCAGGCCCGATGAAGTTCACTTTCCAATGCAGAACTTCGAGAAAATGTGGCCCAGAAGGTCGTCCGGTGAGACCGCCCCTGTGATTTCACCCAGGTGATACAGCGCTCTGCGGATGTCAATGGCCACAAGGTCGCCCGGTATGAGGTCTTCCAATCCCACCATCACTTCCTGCAACGCATTCTGCGCCCCTTTCAGCGCCTGAATGTGGCGTGTGTTGGTCACAATTGTCTGATCCTCCTGCAATGCAGAGAGGTCCAGTTGTTCACGTAGCCGGATCTTGATGGCATCTATGCCTGTTTTCTCCTTTGCTGAAATGATCACAGCATTGAAAGGTGTGAATTCTGCAAGCGCAGCTACATCGGTGCGGTCGGTCTTGTTGGCAACTGCTATCAAGCGGTTGTCGAGGTCAGGCATTCTTTGGCGGAGGGCATTCAGTTCCATCTTCACCTGTTGTGGCGTGTATGTTGAAGCATCGAACAGGAACAGCACAATGTCGGCCTGCTCAGTCTTCTTGTATGTACGCTCAATGCCAAGACGTTCGATGGTGTCGGCAGTTTGACGGATGCCGGCCGTGTCGGCAAAACGGTATCGGACGCCCTCGATCACAAGTTCGTCCTCCACCGTGTCGCGCGTGGTGCCCGGAATTTCTGACACGATCGCACGCTCCTCATTGAGCAGTGCGTTGAGCAGGGTCGATTTCCCCGCGTTGGGTTCTCCTATTATCGCTACCTGAACACCTTCCTTGATGACGTTTCCCAGTTCGAAAGACCCTATGAGCTGTTCGATAGCCGTTAGGATGCGGCTCACAAGGGCCTTCATCTGTGTCCGGTCTACAAACTCAACGTCCTCTTCTGCAAAGTCAAGTTCCAGTTCCATCAGCGCAGCGAAATTCATCAGCTCTTCGCGCAACGCACTGAGGTCGCGGCCGAAACCGCCACGCATCTGATGCATCGCCACCTTATGTGCCGCAGCCGATGTGGAGGCGATGAGGTCACCGATGGCTTCGGCCTGAGAGAGGTCCATTTTTCCATTGAGGAACGCGCGCATGGCAAACTCTCCCGGACGGGCCATGCGGCAGCCATGGCTGCCCAGCAGTTGTAGAATTCTCTTCTGTATGAAAGTGGAACCGTGGCAACTCACCTCCACACAGTCTTCACCTGTAAAGGATCTCGGACTGCGGAACACGCTCACGAGCACCTCGTCCACGATCTCGTTTCCGTCCATTATGCGTCCGAACAGGATCGTGTGGCCCTTGGCATCGGCCATTTTAGTCCTGCCAACCGGGGAGAACACTTTTTCTACAACGGAGAAAGTGTGCTTGCCCGAAATGCGAATCACTGCAATGGCACCGGCACCGGCCGCAGTGGCCGGGGCCATGATGGTGTCGTCAATCGTGTGAAGGTTGGACAATTTCTGAAGGTGATAGGAGGGCGATGGAATGGGTGGTCACAAATATCCGAGACTGTGCCGTAGCGATGTGCATGACGGACAAAAGAAAAGCCCTGCCCCGATGAACGGGACAGGGCTTTAAGCAAAAACCTCAGTAAACCTATGGTTTACTTCACTGCGTCAGACAGCTCGCTTCCAGCTTTGAAACGAACCACATTCTTAGCAGCGATCTTGATTTCTTTGCCAGTCTGTGGGTTACGTCCGGTACGGGCCTCTCTCTTGGATACAGAGAATGAACCGAAACCTACCAGAGACACACGGCCATCTTTCTTTTTCAGTTCAGCAGTTGTTACACTTACGAAAGCATCGAGGGCTTTCTTTGCGTCTGCCTTGGAAAGGCCAGCAGCACCAGCAATTGCTTCAATCAGTTCAGCTTTGTTTGCCATTTGTTTGTTGGTTTTTTTAATGGGTTTGACAATGATTTGCCCGACAAATATAGACCCCTTCCTATATGGGACGCGGGATTGCGGCACGAAACCTTGGTTTTGTTGATAAAAGCGCAGTTTTGTTGATAACCACCCCTGAAATCCACGTCAGCACTGACCTTCGCGCTCTTTCAGCTACGAAAAACACGTACTTTTTATAGGCTGATTCTGATGTTCATCGGGTTGACGCCCTTCAAGAACTCGCCAACCGGCATCCTCCGTTTGCCTGCGAGCTGCACATCGAGCAGCGAAATCCACCCGTCAGCGCAGCCGATATGCAGAAATGTGTGTCCATCTGTTCGAATATCACCGGGAACCGTGGCCACCGATCCTGTCTCCACCTCGGCCCTGAAGACTTTCAGTCCAAATTCCTCCCCATCCTTGATCAGCAAAGTGAAGGCAGCCGGGTAGGGAGATAGTCCACGGACAAGATTGAACACGTCCCGAGCGGAGCGGTTCCAGTCAATGCGACAGTACTCCTTGAAAATCTTTGGGGCTTCATGCAATGGCGCAGTCGTGACTTGCGGACGGGACATCACTGTTCCCTCAGCAATCTGCCTTACAGTCTCCACCACAAGGTGGGCACCTATGGCCATTAGGCGGTCGTGCAGTTCACCCGCTGTTTCGGTGGGGCCGATGGGTATGCGTTCTTGAAGGATGGTATTGCCCGTGTCTATCTGCTGCTGCAGGAAGAAGGTGGTCACTCCAGTCTCGGTCTCGCCATTTATGATGGCATGGTTGATCGGGGCCGCACCACGGTATTGGGGCAGGAGGGAAGCATGCAGATTGAACGTGCCTTTGGGAGGCATGGCCCACACAGATTCGGGCAGCATGCGGAAGGCCACGACCACTTGCAACGAGGCGTTGCTGGATTGTAACTCTTGAAGAAAATCCTGTGATTTCAGGTTCGTTGGCTGCAGCACAGGGATGTTCCTGCCCACTGCATACTCCTTCACAGCCGATGGTTGCAGCTTCATGCCTCGTCCGGCAGGCCTGTCGGGTGCGGTGATGACGGCCACCACGTTGCAGCCGGCATCTACCAATGCTGCCAGCGATGCCACCGCGAATTCGGGCGTTCCCATGAATATGATGCGCTCCTCTTGAAAGGGACGAGGGGCGAGGGACAAGGGCCGAGAGGTCTCAGTCATTTGAAATCATCAATCATCATTCAACAATCACCAGTCTCCTCCACCTTCCGCTCCAAAGGTACATGGTGGCCAAGAGCCCTATACTGATGAAATAGACCAGTTCGGCAGACCACACCATGTATAAAGGCCATTTCCAAACATTGACCGTGGCCCATGTGAACGCGAAGTAGAACAGCAGTGTTGTCACTTCTATCATGAGCGCGGTCTTGGTTGCCCCGGTGCCTGAAACGGCTGCCAGAAGCGTCATGGCAAATGCGAAGAAGAGGAGGCAGAACGATAGCATATAGATGACCGGAATTGATCCTTGCACCAGCTCAGCATCGTCAGTGAAGATGTTGAGCAGAAATTCTGGACGGATCAGATTCAAAAGCAGCACTGCCATGGAACATGCCATGCTGAGTGTGAGAATGCGCCTGACGAGCAGCCAGAGCAGGTCGGGCCGCTGTTGCCCCAGCAAATTGCTGACAAGTGTCTGCGTGGCCTGAGATATGCCGATGAGCGGGATCATCAGCACCGAATAGACGCTACGCGACACGTTGGAGATGGCCAGTGGTCGCTCGCCCATGCCCTCAATGATGGTGAAGAAGGCCAACCATGAGCACAGGGCCACCACATGTTGCAACATCACAGGCAGTCCGAGGTCGAGAATGGAGGCAATGGTCGAGCTGCTTGGTCGTGGGAATCGGAGGCACTTGAATTTTTCGCCCATTTTTTTCCGTTTCACCCATATCACTATGAATATCAGGCCGATCAGTTCCGAAAGGGCTGAGGCCAAGGCCGCACCTTCGAGCTCCATGCGCGGGAAACCCCATTTTCCAAAGACAAGCAGATAGTTCAAAAGCACGTTGGCACCGGCCATGGCCGCACTTGCATAAGATATGGCCCGAGTGTCGCTGACACCTGTGAGGAATGCGCGGTAGCCGAGGAAAAGGAATGCCGGAAGAAAGCCGAGAACGCGGACGTTGAGGTAACTCAAAAGCCCTTCACGGATGGCATCGCTCGTGATCACATGTGTAAGGATGGTCGGAGTGACCACTGCATGCAGACCCCAAAGCAGCGCGGCCATTGCCAGCATCATATATAATAGGTGGTCGAACACGGGGCCGATGGCCTCCTTGCGCCCTTCACCGTCCAAGCGGGCCATGATGATCTGGGCTCCGATGCCCAGTCCAACGGCCGCCATCAGAAAAATGAGATAGTAGATTCCTCCCAGACCCACAGCTCCCAACGCGACCTCGCTGACGCGGCCCAAGAAGGCCGCATCGGTCACGTTGATGATGGTGAATGCCAAACCGCTCAACATCAGCGGATAGCTCACCTGCCAGATGTTGCGGTAGGAAGCGGTCATGCTTTATGCGCAAGCTTGAAGCGATGAGGCATAAGATGGTTGCAGACGAATGGAATTGACCAGCAACTTACACCTTACCACTTTCACCTATTTTTTCGGCTTGCCTTTGAACTTGGTTGAAAATGGCTTGGCTGCACCAGTGCTGCGGGGCGTTGCCCCGAAACGTTTCTGGAACTTATCGCGATTGCCGCTTTCGGACGGACTTCCGCTTCCGCTCGGACGTTCGTCACGGTCGCGAGAAAAGGGCGGTTTGTAGCCGCCTTCCCGTGGTTTCTCATCGCGGGGGCGTTCGTCCCGGCCACTGTATGTCTTGCGTGGGCCAGCACTGTCGTCCCTTCTTGGAGCGAAAGGTTTCTTGAATCCGGAACCGCCCTCATCCCGTCTTCCGAATGAAGGGCGTTGCGAAAAGTCCTTGTCGGGAGCATCCTCCAGCACGATCTGACGGCCACCGCGGTCGGCATCTGCAAGTGCTTTTCTGAGTGCGTCCGAATATTCAGCATCTATCTCAAACACACTGACAGTGTTGAGCACCTCGATCTTGCCGATCTCCACGTCCCTGCGGTTGAGCTGGTCGTTGAGGAAGCCGATGAGCGAGGAAGGATTCACATTGTCGCGCCTGCCCACATTGATCTTGAACTTGGCCATGGGGGCACCGCTGCCTTTGGCACTGCCCAGCTTGCTGAACTGAGGGTCGCTGTCCAATCTTTCACGCTTCACTCTGGGCTCTCGCTCTCGCTCGTTGGTGTTGAGGTCGGGGGCGTTCTTATAGTATTTGAAGAACGTGCTGAACTCGTGCGTCACCAGTTTCTTGATGATGGTCTCGCGGTCGAGATCGGCCAATTGTTCCAACACGGCCGGAAGGAACTTGGCAATCTGTTTCTCATCAACCTCCAGTTTGCTGATGCGGTCCAACATGTGGAAAAGCTGCTTCTCCACTATCTCCTTGCCGCTGGGCACAGGCTGTTGCACAAATTTGCGCCCCAGTTTCTTCTCAATGATGCGCAGCTTGTTCGTTTCGCGGCTGTGAACGATGGCAATGGAGATACCTGTCTTTCCGGCACGGCCAGTGCGCCCGCTGCGGTGGATGTAGGCTTCGGCCTCATCGGGCAGGCTGTAGTTGATGACGTGGGTGAGGTCGTTCACATCGAGGCCCCGCGCAGCCACGTCAGTTGCCACCAGCAATTGCAGATGACGTGTGCGGAAACGTCCCATGATGGCATCGCGCTGGGCCTGTGAGAGGTCTCCGTGCAGGGCATCGGCATTGTAGCCATCGGACATCAGTTTGTTGGCAATCTCCTGGGTCTCTCTGCGGGTACGGCAGAACACGATGCCATAGACATCGGGATTCAGGTCGGCCACGCGCTTCAGCACATCATACTTGTCTCGGGCACTCACCAGATAGAACACGTGCTCGACCGTAGCGGCACCGGTGCTGTCCGATTTCACCTTCACCTCCACGGGGTTGTTCATATACTTCTTGGAGATGCTGCGGATCTCGGGCGGCATGGTGG
>JAIPBJ010000108.1 GCA_021739625.1 Flavobacteriales bacterium
CCAATGGGAGCGGCCGGATTGCCACGCTGCACGTGCCCGGTGCCAATGGGAGCGGCCGGATTGCCACGCTGCACGTGCCCGGTGCCAATGGGAGCGGCCGGATTGCCACGCTGCACGTGCCCGGTGCCAATGGGAGCGGCCGGATTGCCACGCGGCACATGCCCGGTGCCAATGGGAGCGGCCGGATTGCCACGCTGCACGTGCCTTCGGGTCTGGTCATTTCCCGACCTGCCGATGCGGGCCCGCCCCGCAGACAGGTTGAGTCTGCCCCGGATCTTTCGGGGGCCTCCACATCTTCCTTTGCCCCTTAAATCCGTATGTTCGTCAGCGTCATAGAAACCACCTACCGATGGCATTGGGCTGGAATGAGATAAGAGACCGTGCGGTGCAGTTCAGCCGCGAATGGGCGGGCGAGCAGCGCGAGCGGGCCGAGAAGGACACCTTCTGGAACGATTTCTTCCATGTCTATGGCATCAACCGCAGGCGGGTGGCCACCTTCGAGGAACCGGTGAAGAAACTGGGCAACAGGCAGGGGTTCATAGACCTGTTCTGGAAGGGCAATATGCTGGTGGAGCACAAGAGCCGTGGCAGCGACCTCGATGCGGCCTTCACACAGGCCAACGACTATTTCGCTGGCATCAAGGACTATGAGCTGCCCAAGTATGTGCTGGTGAGCGATTTCAATCGGTTCAGGCTCTACGATCTGGAGGACGGCAGCCGCATCGACTTCCTGTTGCAGGATTTCCCTGAGCATGTGAAGGCGTTCGGCTTCATCGCGGGCTATCAGAAGAAGACCTACCGGCCCGAAGACCCGGTGAATGTGCAGGCGGCCGAGCTCATGGGCCGCATCTATGACGAGCTGCGGGCATCGGGCTACGAGGGGCATCCGTTGGAAGTGCTGCTGGTGCGGATGCTGTTCTGCCTCTTTGCCGATGATACGGGCATCTTCGGTAAGGACATCCTGCGCGACTACATCGACCTGCGCACCCGCGAGGACGGCACCGACCTCGGCATGGCCCTCGCGCAGCTCTTTCAGGTGCTGGACACGCCCGAAAAACGCAGGCAGCGCACCTTGGACGAGCAGTTGGCCGCCTTTCCCTACATCAACGGCAGCCTGTTCACAGAGCAGTTGCCCATCGCGGCATTCAACCTCAAGATGCGCTCGCTGCTGCTGCAATGCTGCGCGCTGGACTGGGGGCGCATATCGCCCGCCATCTTCGGCAGCATGTTCCAGAGCGTGATGAATCCCAAGGAGCGAAGGGACCTCGGAGCGCACTACACCAGCGAGACGAACATCCTCAAACTCATCCGCCCGCTGTTTCTGGACGACCTGTGGGACGAGTTCCACAGGGTGAAGGGCAATGCCAACAGACTGGCCACCTTCCATAAGAAGATAGGCGACCTGCGTTTCCTTGACCCTGCCTGCGGTTGCGGCAATTTCCTTGTCATCACCTACCGCGAGCTGCGGCTGCTGGAAATAGAGATACTGCGGATGCAGCTCAAAGGGCAGCAGGTGCTGAACATTGAGGATGTCATCTGGATGAACGTGGACCAGTTCTACGGCATAGAGTACGATGAGTGGCCTGCCCGCATAGCCGAGGTGGCACTATGGCTGATGGACCATCAGATGAACCAGCGCATCAAGGATGAGTTCGGCAACTACTTTGCGCGGATACCCCTCACCAAGAGTGCCACCATTGTGCATGGCAACGCGCTGCGCATAGATTGGGAAACGCTGGCAGATACCACCGTGCTCGATGTGTCGGCCGACCGCGTGAATGTGTTCCAACTGGCCGAACCACGCGAGCATTATGGCACCGTCAATGTCTATGCCCGCAGCGTGCCACCGCCCGACCGCAAGGTGAACTACATACTGGGTAATCCGCCTTTTCTTGGAGGGAAGTTCCAAAGTGCCAATCAGAAGGAGGACATGGAACAGGTATTCGGGAATCTCAAGGGTTCAGGGGTTCTCGATTATGTGGCCGCATGGTACATGAAAGCGGCCCGGTACATTGAGAACACAAACATCAAGGTCGCTTTTGTATCCACCAACTCTATTGCACAGGGTGAACAGGTGAGTGTTCTTTGGGGCGAGCTGTTCAACAGGTATGGAGTCAAATTGCACTTCGCACACCGCACATTCAGCTGGAGCAATGAAGCGCGGGGCAATGCTGCGGTACATGTGGTCATTATCGGTTTTGGCACCCATGACATTCCTGTAAAGCGTCTCTTTGAGTATGATGACCTGAAGGGAGAGCCACATGAAGTAACTGTGCAGAACATCAATCCATATCTGGTTGCAGGAACCGACACTACGGTTGTTTCCAGAACTACGCCACTCTGCCCTGTGCCTCGCATAGCTTTCGGCAACCAACCGAATGACGGTGGTGGTTTCCTTTTCACAGATGACGAGTATCGGGCGTTCATTGAGGAGGAACCGGGGGCGCAACAGTTCATCCGTCCGTTTGTCGGAAGCTTCGAGTTCATCAATAATGTGAAGAGATGGTGCCTGTGGTTGAAGGATGCCGAGCCTACCGTGCTGCGTAAACTGCCCCGTGTACTCGATAGGATTGAAGTGGTGAGACAACACAGACTCAGCAGTACCCGTGAGGCCACGGTGGAACTGGCGCACACTCCCACGCTCTTTGGGTTTGTTTCGCATACAGAGCGGCCGTACGTCATTATTCCGAGCGTATCCTCTGAGCGGAGGAAATACATTCCCATGGGCTTCATGCCCGCAGATGTTATTGCCAGCAATCTCTGCCTGATTGTACCCGATGCCGAAATCTATCACTTCGGCATCCTTACTTCAGGCATGCACATGGCGTGGGTGAGTCATGTCGGTGGTCGATTGAAGAGTGATTACAGATACTCCAACAAGATCGTTTACAACAACTACCCTTGGCCCAAGGAGCCGACCGCAGCCCAGAGGAAGGATGTGGAAGAGAAGGCAGAGGCGGTGCTCGATGCCCGCGCCAAGTATCCCACCAGCAGCCTTGCCGACCTCTACGACCCGCTCACCATGCCGCCCGACCTGATGAAGGCGCATCAGGCATTGGACAAGGCGGTGGACAAGTGCTACCGCGCCAAGGGGTTTGGCAGCGAGACGGAACGGGTGGAGTTTCTTTTTGGGCTGTATGGGGAGTATGTGAAGAGCTGATAGCATGGAGATTCAGGAACTCTATATCATCCTTGGAAAACTCACCCTGCACTATTCCAAGATTGAATTGCTTGCAGCGACCATAGCTAAGGAGATTGGTGTGACCTCAGACCCGTACACATTCTTTGCCCGAGCAGATTCAAGGGAAAAGATTCGGACAATGCGAAAGCACACGCAGAATCTGACCAATGAAGAATTGCGGAAAAGCCTTCTGAAATGGTTGAGTCAACTCGACTCTTTGAGAAAAGAGCGGAACTCGGTTACACACTCAATCATCTTATGGGATAGCCAGAATAACGATGATTATGTTCTTTTTGCCTACGACATTAGAAATGGTGAGCTGAACAGGTCGGTCATCGGTTATGATTCCGATAAGTTTACACAGCTGGAGGAGCGATTGCGGGAAGTCAATAATACAGGCTATGAGATTTTTTCGGCCATCAGTCGAGCAGGTCATCTATTCCAGTCGCCAAGACTGTAGGAATTTCATTTGAGACCGTAAATAGGTTACGGTCTGAGGGTGTTGGTTTGGCGTACTATTCAAACTTCAAACGCACGTTGTGAAATGACGCATGACCAGAAACTTGACGCTATTCTAAATGCCTACCTCTATGGGCAGCTATTGAAGTTGTCCAATGACCCGACTTACCACAAACTGACTTTTGCATTAGTTGTGAGTAGGCTTGCGCCAGATACGGAGAGCTGGGAACTCGACTTTCTGCGCAATCGATTGTTGGAAGATGGGTACTTGAAGTTTAGTGAGTTCGGAGATGGCGAACCAATGGAGCTTACGCCTAAGGGAATTGCTTTCAGACAAACAAGCGGATATGAAAAGCAACGTTTGGCTGGCGAACTGGACAACGAGATAAAAATCAGAACATTGAAGAGCCTGCGGCAGTCTACCGTGGCCTTGTGGATCTCGATTCTATCCATGATTGGAACTGTCGCAACAACAGTATTCTCCCTGCTCAGACATTGAGCTTCCGAGCGAAGCGTCCTCACGGCCTCCAAAAGTTTTTCGTTCAGAGAGCAGACCATAACCGAGCGCACCGGCCTCACGGACACAAAAAAATTCATAATAGAAGAGATGTCCGCAAATAGGTTACGGTCTGCATCCCTCCCTTTGGCCGTGAACAAACGACCCACCGCCATGAAACGCTCCGATTTCATCCGCCTGCTGCTCACAGGGAGTGCTGTTGCCGTTGCCAAGGGTGCCGAGGCCGCTGGCAGGAAGAGGCTGCGCTACCTCTACAGCGGCCCCGTCAATGGCACATACTATTATGAGGCATCGAAGGTCTATGACCGCATCGCGCACAACGACCTGCTCGAACTCCGACTGGAGACCGACAACGCGCACGACCACCGCGCCATTGAGGTCTTCTGGAACGGCCACAAGCTGGGCTACCTGCCAAGGGCCGACAACAAGGTCATCTACAACCTGATGAAGGACGGGGCCGTGGTGGAAGCCCGCATCAAGAAGGAGGATCGAAAGGTGCTGGCCGAGTGCGAAGACCTCTACAACCTCATCAGGATGCGGGTGTGGATGGTGGAACCGTATTAGTGCCTCGTAGGCCCCTCCTGTTTCCTTACCCTGCTCGGTTATCTTTGCGCCCCGAATCAAGAAAAAAGCGTTTTGAGCAACAACATCATCATCACCCTGCCCGATGGGGCCAAGCGTGAATACGCTGCGGGAGTCACACCCATGGACGTGGCCATGACCATCAGTGAGGGCCTTGCACGCAATGTGCTGTCGGCCAAAGTGAACGGAAAGACCGTGGAGGTCTCCACGCCCATCACCGCCCATGCCCACCTCACCTTGTTCACATGGAACGACAAGGAGGGCAAGACCGCCTTCTGGCATTCGAGCGCCCACGTGCTGGCCCAGACGCTGGAACACCTTTATCCCGGGGTGAAACTGACCATCGGCCCGGCCATCGAGAACGGGTTCTACTATGATGTGGACCTGCCTGCGGGCAAGGTCATCTCGGACAACGATTTCCCCGTCATCGAGCAGAAGTTCCTCGAATTTGCCCGCGAGAAGGCCGAATTCAGCATGAAGCCTGTTTCAAAGGATGATGCGCTGAAATTGTACAAGGATGCCGGCAACGAGTTCAAGGTGGAACTCATTGAGAATCTCACGGACGGTGACATCACCTTCTGCGACCACAGCAACTTCACAGACCTCTGCCGTGGCGGGCACATCCCCAACACGGGCTTCATCAAGGCCATCAAGATCATGAACGTGGCTGGGGCATACTGGCGCGGTGATGAGAAGAAGAAGCAGTTGACACGGGTCTATGGCATCTCGTTCCCCAAGGACAAGGACCTGAAGGAGTATCTCGTGCTGCTGGAAGAGGCCAAGAAACGCGATCACCGCAAACTGGGCAAGGAGCTGGAGCTTTTCACCTTCTCGCAGAAAGTTGGGCAGGGGCTGCCGCTATGGCTGCCCAAGGGCGCGGCCCTGCGCAGGCGTTTGGAGAATTTCCTTCAGAAACAGCAGGTGGAGGCCGGTTACGAGATGGTCATCACTCCGCACATCGGCAGCAAGGAGCTGTATATCACCTCGGGCCACTATGCCAAGTATGGCAAGGACAGCTTTCAGCCCATCTGCACACCGGCCGAGGGCGAAGAGTTCCTGCTGAAGCCCATGAACTGCCCGCACCACTGCGAGATATACAAATTCAAACCCCGTTCCTATAAGGATCTTCCGGTGCGTCTGGCCGAGTTCGGCACCGTCTATCGTTATGAGCAGAGCGGTGAGCTGCACGGTCTGACCCGCGTGCGCGGTTTCACCCAGGACGATGCCCACATCTTCTGCCGTCCCGATCAGGTGAAGGAAGAGTTCGTCAAGGTGATAGACCTCGTGCTTTATGTTCTCAATGCCCTGCACTTCAATGATTTCACCGCGCAGATCTCGCTGCGCGACCCCAGCGACAAGGAGAAGTACATAGGATCAGACGAGAACTGGGCGAAGGCCGAGGCCGCCATTGTGGAGGCCGTGGGCGAGCGCGACATCAAGACCGTGACCGAATATGGCGAGGCCGCATTCTATGGCCCCAAGCTCGACTTCATGGTCAAGGATGCCATTGGTCGCAGTTGGCAGCTCGGCACCATTCAGGTGGATTACAACCTGCCCGATCGGTTCGAGTTGGAATATGTCGGAAGCGACAACGCCAAACACCGCCCCGTGATGATACATCGCGCCCCGTTCGGCAGCATGGAGCGTTTCGTGGCCGTCCTGTTGGAGCATTGCGCAGGCAAATTTCCCCTTTGGCTCACTCCGGAACAGGCTGTGGTGCTGCCAATTTCAGACAAATACAACGAAGATGCGAAGCAGGTGCTGCGGTTACTGAATAATCACGATATTCGCGGCCTTGTTGACGAGCGCAGTGAGAAGATAGGCAAGAAGATACGTGACGCAGAACTGAGAAAGGTGCCCTATATGTTGATCCTTGGAGAGCAGGAGGCCAAGTCCGGCAAGCTGTCAGTGAGAAAACAGGGAGAGGGAGATCTTGGGAGCTTCACCATCGAGGAGTTTGCAACTTTCATCAATGAGGCCATCGCAGCAGATCTGAACTGAGATATTAATAAGGAACTAAGCAGTAGCAGTTGGCAATAAGAAGACCCCGGGCACCGAGGAGAGTCCTAAGACAGGAAGACCCTCATAGGATCAACAACCGAATCACCGCTCCTGAGGTACGCCTTGTGGGTGAAGGGGTTCAGGGCGTATATCCGGTTCGGGAAGCTATCCGTCTTGCAGAGGAGCAGGAACTTGACCTTGTAGAAATATCTCCAACGGCCGACCCACCTGTCTGTAAGATTCTCGACTACAAGAAGTTCCTATACGAACAGAAGAAGAAGCAGAAAGAAATAAAGGCAAAGGCCACCAAGGTCACTGTCAAGGAGATACGATTCGGCCCGAATACGGACGACCACGATTTCAACTTCAAGCTGAAGCATGCCAGAGAATTCCTGATCGAAGGGTCAAAAGTGAGGGCCTTCGTGTTCTTCCGTGGCCGTGCCATCGTTTACAAGGACAAAGGCGAGATTCTTCTTCTGAAGTTCGCCAACGAACTGGAGGATGTGGGAAAAGTGGAAATGCTGCCGAAGTTGGAAGGCAAGAAGATGTTCATCATTATCACACCATCGAAAAAGTAAAATTCCGGAACATCGAAAAGTGAACAGTGAATAATGATTGAGGGTTCAGTGCCCGTCCATCTTAAATCTGCAATCGGTATTCTGCAATCAGAAAATAATCAGTAATCAATCACCAATAATCAATCAGAAAGCGTCATGCCAAAGGTTAAGACCAATTCCAGCGCCAAGAAGCGATTCCGCATCACGGGAACTGGAAAGATCAAGCGGAAGCACGCGTTCAAGAGTCACATCCTCACCAAAATGTCCACCAAGCGTAAGAGAAATCTGACGCATTCTGGCCTTGTGAGCGATGCCGACACTGCGAACGTGAAGTATCTCCTCAAGATCTGACGAATCACTAACCCGGCCCCGGGCATCAAGATTCCGCAATGCGGAGCGCCTCTGGCCAAAAACCAAATCAATCATGCCAAGATCGGTAAACTCAGTCGCGTCACGTGCGCGCAGGAAAAAGATCCTGAAACAGGCCAAAGGCTATTTCGGGAGAAGGAAGAACGTCTGGACCGTAGCCAAGAATGCGGTTGAGAAAGGACTCGTCTATCAATATCGCGACCGTAAGGTGCGTAAGCGTGCCTTCCGCGCGCTGTGGATTCAGCGTATCAATGCTGGTACGCGCCAGTACGGCCTTTCGTATTCCAGTTTCATGGGCAAGTTGCACAAGAGCGGTATCGAACTGAACCGTAAGGTGCTGGCCGACCTCGCCATGAACAGCCCAGAAGCTTTCAAAGCGGTCGTTGACCGGGTGAACAAGTAAACGGACACCGTTATCGGTTACCAACAGGCCGCTCGGATCTCCGGGCGGCCTTTATGGCTTATACCTGTGTGGAGTGGGAATAGCTGGTGGGCAGCAAGCCCGTATGACAGCGGGGGTCGGATCCACGAAGGTGGCAGTGGCGCTCCTGATATCTGGTGCAGCAAGGAGTGACCATGTTCTTGCTTGATGTTGTTCGCCTGTGAACGATCAACCCCCGATTTCATAACCTTTATTGCGTATAGTGATGCATTAGTGTTCATCTAATGGTTTTTTACTTACGTTTGAATCAGTCTAAACCATAAAAAACAACAGCATGAACACAAAAGTCTTGATTGCCGGCATTGCAACTGGAGTATTCTACTTCTTTGCCGGATGGGCAGTGTATGGCATTGCTCTGATGGATTTCTACACTGCGGAGACCACGGTCTATGAAGGTCTGATGAAAGAACCGCCTCATCTTGGGATACTGGCCCTGAGCAATGTGGTCTGGGCATTTCTTGTGACCATTGTGGCCGACAGAACCGGACAGCGGTCGTTGAAGGGCGGTCTCATCACAGGTCTGTGGGTCGGCCTGCTGGTGATGCTCATGTTCGATACCTCCATGTATGCATTCTACAATCTGATGTCGAGCAAGCTGCTGATGGTGGATGTTCTGGTCGGCACATTGTTCACCGCAGCTGGTGGGGCCTTGGCTGGTCTGATCCTGGGCTCTGGCAAACAAGCATAGGAGATCTGTCACCTGAAAGCCTCTGGCAACGAACGTTGCCAGAGGCTTTCTCTTTTCATAAGGTTTCGCAGTGACCGGGCTTAAAATCTTAACATTGGCAAGGGTGGGATCATGATTTAATTTGCATCCTGTTAACACTGACTTAACATCAAGATATGCGTGTTCATTTTATTGCTGTAGGAGGTAGTGCCATGCACAATATGGCCTTGGCGATGCACCAGATGGGCCATCAGGTCACTGGGTCGGATGACGAGGTGTTCGAACCTTCCAAGACCCGGTTAGCGGCCCATGGCCTGCTGCCCGAAAAGATGGGCTGGGACCCGGACCGTATCACCACCGATCTGGAGGCCGTGATTCTCGGCATGCATGCAAGGGCCGACAATCCTGAGCTTCTGAAGGCTCAGGAGATGAAACTGCGCATCTATTCCTATCCTGAGTTCATCTATGAACAATGCCGCGACAAGAAACGTGTAGTGATCGGTGGCAGCCACGGCAAGACCTCCATCACGGCCATGGTGCTGCATGTGCTCAGCTATCATAAGGTTGATTGTGACTATATGGTGGGTGCACAACTGGAGGGTTTCGACACCATGGTGCGTCTCACCAATGAAGCGAAGATCGTAGTGCTGGAAGGCGATGAGTACCTTTCAAGCCCCATCGACCGCAGGCCGAAATTCCATCTCTACAAGCCGCACATTGCGCTTATCAGTGGCATAGCCTGGGATCATGTGAATGTGTTCCCGACCTTCGAGAACTATGTGGACCAGTTCGGCATGTTCATCGACCTGATTGAGAAGGATGGCACACTCATCTATTGTATCGAGGATGAGGAGGTGCGTCAATTGGCAGATGAATGTCAGGGACACATCACCAAACTGCCATACGGTGTACCTTCTCATTTCACTGAAGACGGCAAGACCTATCTGCTGACCGATGTGGGCAAGGTGCCACTCAAGATATTCGGCAATCACAACCTGATGAATCTGACAGGCGCGAGACTGGTGTGCGGGTCACTCGGCATCACCAATGCGCAGTTTTACGAGGCCATCCAATCATTCAAAGGAGCGGCCAACCGGCTCGAGCTGGTGGCTGAGAACGGTCGTGTATCCGTGTTCAAGGATTTCGCCCATTCGCCCTCAAAACTGAAGGCCACGGTGCAGGCGGTGAAACAGCAGTTCCCAGACCGTAAACTAACGGCCTGCATGGAGCTCCACACTTTCAGTTCCCTCACTGCCGAATTCCTCAAGGAATATGCAGGCAGCATGGATGCCGCTGACGAGGCCATTGTCTATTTCAACCCGCACACACTCAAGCATAAGAAATTGCCCGAGTTGGACAAGAAGGACGTGAAGAAGGCCTTTGCACGCAAAGATCTCGAAGTCTATACTGACAGTGCCGACTTGCGCAAGCACCTGCTCTCACAGAAATGGCGGAAGCGCAATCTGCTGATGATGAGTTCTGGAACCTTCGATGGCATAGATGTCGCCAAGTTGGGCAAGAAGGTGGCGGGCGATTGACCGAACCGATTCAAGGATTGACGATGGAGCCAGGTCAGTGTCAACTATTGACACCGAACCGATCACCTGATGCCACCTGTGGCCTCGCAGGTGCGCAAGGGGGGAGGAATCAATTGACGAGATTCTCAGGCTCATCAAAGCCATTGAACTCATCAAAATCACCGAATTCACTGGCAAAAAGTTCCTCGCTGATATCGATCTCCTGCTGCAGGGCTGCCATTTTAATGGCTGTAATGGCCGCCTCATCGCCTTTGTTCCCATGTTTTCCTCCGGCACGGTCAAGTGCCTGTTCAAGGGTGTCGGTGGTGAGCACTCCGAACACGAAGGGAATCCCCAGCAGCACGTTCAGATCGGTGATGCCTTTGGCAATCGCCTGACAGATGTAGTCGAAGTGTGGGGTTTCGCCACGGATCACACAACCGAGACAGATGATGGCATCGAATTCCAACCGCTCGGCCATCATTTTGGCGCCCAGAGTAAGCTCAAAACTTCCAGGTACCTGACGCATGACGATGTTGTCCACCGTTGCACCATGTTTGCGCAAGGTTTCTACTGCTCCACGATAGAGTTTTCCGGTCACATCGGTGTTCCATTCGCTCACCAGAATGCCAAAACGCAAGTCCTTCGCAGAAGGCACCCGGTCTGGATCATACACAGAGAGGTTCTGGAGATAGGTGGCCATGTATCAGTTCAGGAGCGTTTGGGCGCGGGCAAGATACTTATCGGCATTGCGGCCCTCGTTGGAGGTTGGGAAATCGGCTTTCAGTCTTCCATATATGGCCACTGCCTTGTCATACCGCTCCAACTTTTCGGCTGCAAGTGCGGCCTTCATAAGATAGATGGGCGTGGTGAATTCGTTCTCATTCGATTTCGCTGCCTTCTCATACAGGTTCATGGCTTCGGACGCGTCACCAAGCTCCAAGTGGGCGTCTCCTCTTGCACCGAGGGCGACAGCATTGAGCATCACATCATCGCTGCTGAACTTCTTGAGATTTTCAATCGCCTCCTCAAACTGACCAAGACGCAGTTGGCTGATGCCAGCATAGTAGTGGGCCAGATTGCCTGCTTTGGTAAGACCATATTGGTCCGCAATGTCAAGAAAGCCCATGTAGGTCGCATCGCCATTGAGAGCGATATCGAAACTGTCTGATTGGAAATACTGCTCTGCCACGAACATCTGACTCTGTGCCTCATCTTCCAAAGGCGCGAGATAGAACTTCTGATAGCTGAAATAGCCCAGAATGATGAACACGATGACGGCAATGCCGGCCAACAGTTGAATCTGATTCTTATGGATGAACTCTTCTGCATTGGAGTACACCTCCTCCACATTGACGATGATTTCCTCGCTTTCTTTTTCTTTTGTGTTCTTCTTGGCCATGGGGTCAGTATGAGGCGGCAAAAGTAGGTTTTAGAATCGTTCGGGTGTAGGTGTCGGACAACCGATGCGCACGAGGCATGATTTCACCTTCTCTATGGCATCTGTCTATGTCATCAAATGCTCTTATGGCGCTTGGAGATGCCCCTGCTCATGGTCTCATACAGTTCACGCAACTCAGGGTCCATGGCATCAAGCAGGGTCAGGTGTCTGTCGATCACATTCATGCCACCGCGCTTTGCCGGGCCTGTCTGCACTTCGGTGGGGCGATTGTGCTGGGCATTCTCTGCGGTCTGGAGTATGAGTGG
>JAIPBJ010000109.1 GCA_021739625.1 Flavobacteriales bacterium
CTTGAACCAAAGCGAGTCGAGCGGTACTATCTCAGGAATCTTGGTGGATGAGCGATATTCCTCTCCGTCCACAATGGCCCGCAGGTTGTATGTCTTGCCAGCGACCCCGGTCAGGGCAGGATCCAGCGAGGCATAGATGCAGATGTCGAAACCGTCCGGCAGCCCTGTGATGCCAAGAATTCCTTGAGCTTCGGCCTGAAACTCAGGAGGCATGTTTGACAGGCAGATGCGGTCGAGCATGTATTCTGTCCCGTCCACTTCCACGAAAACCTGTGCGCTGTCCACAAGAAACTCGGCCAAGGCTGTGGCCGATGTGGTGATGGGCGTGAAGTAGCCCTGACTGCGGCTGATGATCACATAAGGGAAACTGCCTGACTCTATGCTTCCTTCGAACACGATTCCTGTGCCTCCTGCCGGTGGATCTATGTCAATCACCTTTTCGCATGAAACGAACAGGAACAATAGCAGGAGTGGCGAAAGGACAGATCTGAAAACGGTTCTCAACTGCAATTCCATCATCTTCACAAATTGATTCAAACCCTATTCTGTCAATGTTGTTCGGTCGCACAGAACACGGCCGAAAGTGCTGTTCCGTACGAGAGCGCAAAGCTACGCTCAGCACGATGCGTTCTGACCTGCCTGATCACCACTTTGCCCACCTGTTTCCCACCTTGGGCATCAGCACAATTCCAGTGATTCCGATGATGATGAGCACGGTGGAGATGATCTCGGCCTGCGTGATCCCTGCTCCGAAAAGCTGGTTGTTGATTCTCACCTTTTCAATTGCGAAACGCTCTATGCCATTGAAGACAAGGTAGATGCTGAACATCATGCCGGGATACTTGAGCTTTTTCCTTATGCTCCAGAGAATACCGAAGATGATGAAGGCCATGGTGGTCTCATAAAGGGGTGTTGGCCATGCTTTGCCAGTTTCGCTGTGCAGGCCCATGCGTGCAAAGTCCTCTTTCAGATCCACGCCCAGAACATTGTTGGGATAGTCGTAGGCCCATACCCACTCTGGCATGAAGCTGAGCCATTGCGGCATCGGAAGGTCATTTGGCATTCCCCAGTCGCCATCGCCTGCCACCTGACATCCGATGCGACCTATGCCATAAGCAAGGATCAGTCCCGGAGCAGTGGAATCCATAAGATGTAGCACCTTTATGTTCTTCTTTTTTGCATACCAGATGATGGTTGCGGCCGCGCAGATGAGTCCTCCATAGAAGGAAAGTCCGCTGAAGGAGAGGATCGATCCGACAGGGTCGCGCAGCAGGTCGTCCAGATTCTCGAGATTGTGGAACAGCTTGGCACCGAGTATGCCCATCACTGCGGCAATAATGGTGATGGTGCCCACCTGTTCATACGGATGAGTGCTCTTCTCCACCTCCTTAGGTTCCGGCAGGCCGTATTTCCGGTCCTCGTAAATCCTGCTCGCCACAGACAGCGCTGCGCCAAGAATTCCTCCAAGAACGCTGCCTTCGGAAGAAAGGATAAACTTCTGCGGATTGTTGGAAATAGTGTCGAAATCGAGTATCAGCCCCAGCAATTTGTAGCCGAGCAGAAAACCGATGAGTGCAGACACGGCCTTGTCTGCCACAGTAGAGGACTTGCCTGTCCATATCTTCTCGGTAAAAGGGACCAGAAGTCCGTCCTTCTCTTTGCGCTTCAACTCCCACGAAAGGGTGATGCTCGCGGCCACAAAGGCCATCGCCACCATGAAACCGAAGCTCTGTATCAGTTTGAGAAAAGGGATCGACAGGCCGAAGATGTCGAGAACAAGGTCGTAGATGGTTGGATACATGGGTAATTAGCGATGAACAATTAGCAATTGGTGGCAGTGGCTACTGGCAAAGTGGCAATGAAATGGCCATCGTTATTCAACTTCTCCAACCTGACCGGAACAATTCTATTCGCCATCTCAGGGTCGAAAGGGGCCGTCACACGCAGATAGTTGTCTGTAAATCCGAACATTTGACCGTCTCTGTCCTCCTGTTCGAACAGCACAGGTCGCTCAGTTCCCGCGAATGATCCATAAAAGGCCCGCTTCTTCTTTTCACTCAGGATGGTGAGCATCCGATTCCTTCTCTTTCTTTCGTCCATCGGCACAACATTCTCTTTGATACGCAAGGCAGTTGTGTCTGGACGTTCACTATAAGTGAAAACATGCAGATAGCTGACAGATAGTTCATTGAGAAATTGGTATGTGGCCTCAAATTCTTCTTGGGTCTCCCCCGGAAACCCCACGATCACATCCACCCCGATACAAGCATCCGGCATTACCTGTTTGATATGTGCAATGCGGTCGGCATAAAGCGCGCTGTCATAGCGTCTGCGCATGGCCTTCAGGATGCGGTCACTGCCGCTTTGCAACGGAATATGGAAATGCGGCACAAATCGCTGAGACGAGGCGCAGAAGTCGATGATGCTGTTACTTAACAGATTCGGCTCAATGGAGGATATGCGAAAACGCTCGACATCACCTTCCATGCTGTCCAGCTGACGGATCAGGTCGAGGAATGTGCTGTCGGTACCTGCTCCGAAGTCACCGATGTTCACACCTGTGAGCACTATCTCCTTGACCCCTGTGGCAGTGGCCTTGCCAGCAGCCTCCAACGTCTTGGTGATATTCTCGCTGCGGCTGCGGCCTCTGGCAAGTGGAATCGTACAGAATGCACAGAAATAGTCGCAGCCGTCCTGCACTTTCAGGAATGTACGGGTACGGTCTCCGGCAGAGTATGAAGGCACGAATTCCCTCACTTGCATCACCTCGCAACTATGCACTCCGGCCTTTGGCCTCTTGCTCAGGTCGTTGAGATAGGAGGGGAGGTTGAATTTCTCGTTGGCCCCAAGCACAATGTCCACTCCCGGAATCGTTGCGATTTCCTCTGGTTTCAATTGGGCGTAACAACCGATCACAGCCACAAAACCATCAGGATTACTCCGCAATGCATTACGCACAATGTTCCTGCAAGTGGCATCGGCCCTGTCGGTGACAGAGCAGGTGTTGATGACATAGATATCGGCCCGTTCATTGAAATCAACATGCTCGAACCCTGCATGGCGCAATTGGCGCCCAATAGTGCTCGTTTCTGCAAAATTGAGCTTGCAGCCAAGCGTGTGGAAAGCAACCGTTCTTTGCATGGGGCGCCAAAGATACGGTTGCAGCGACCACGCACTGACAAACGATAGGGCTGAACCACGAACCGCAATCCGTGTTCACCATGTGTTGACTGTTGATGCCTGGATAAAAACAAAATTCCCTGCAAACACTGGGTCTACAGGGAATTTATGCGGTCCGGACGGGACTCGAACCCGCGACCTCCGCCGTGACAGGGCGGCATTCTAACCAACTGAACTACCGAACCAAGGTCGTTGAGGGCCGCAAAGGTAGTGTCCAAGTTCAATCTTCCTTCGCCAGCTTGAAAAAAAATATCGGGGCTGTTTTCAAGCTGATACATCTCAACTGCGCACTCAAAGTATTGGAATAGGAACATCCATCGTGGAGTCTTCCACCACACGGATGAATATGTCATTCATGCTGGGAATCGACTCTTGGAAACCTTGAATCTGCACTGAGCGCATCACATTGCCCAAAAGGTCGTTGGTGGAAGCACCGTTCACCAGACGAACGTGGGCAGAGATGAGCCGGTCATCGGATGCATGATTCAATAGTTCACCATAGGTGCCCAAGGCGGTGGCGAACGCCTTAATATCCCCTGAGAACTGAACCTGATACTCATGGCTACGGAAGCGATTGCGCACTTCACTTACATCACCCTCCAAGATGACCACCGAATTATGGATTAGTGCGATATGGTCACATAGTTCCTCAACTGAACCCATGTTGTGGGTGCTGAAAATGATGGTTGTGCCCTTCTTTCGAAGTTCCAGAATCTCAGATTTGATGAGGTTGGTGTTGATGGGGTCGAAACCGCTGAAAGGTTCATCCAGAATGAGCAGTTTGGGGTCGTGCAGCACTGTGACAATGAATTGCACCTTCTGCGCCATGCCCTTGCTCAGCTCTTCCACCTTCTTGTTCCACCATTCTTGAATCTCGAACTTTTCGAACCAGAACTTCAATCTTTGCAATGCATCCCTCTTTGAAAGACCTTTGAGTTGGCACAGGTAGAGCGCCTGTTCTCCGACTTTCATTTTTTTATAGAGGCCACGTTCCTCAGGCAGGTAGCCGATGTGTTGGAGATGTTTCTGTTCCAGTCTTTCGTTGCCGAACCACAGTTCGCCAGTATCAGGCGCAGTGATCTGGTTGATGATGCGGATGAGCGAGGTCTTGCCTGCACCGTTTGGTCCCATGAGCCCAAAAATGCTGCCCTCGTTCACGGAAATGCTCACATCGCTGAGGGCCACATGGCCCGCGTACGCTTTGCTGACGTGCTCGGCTCTGAATAGGGATCTGCTCATGGGTTTACGCTGTGTCGCAAATGATTACGGTTCAATGGAAATAGTCCTTCATCTTGTCGAAGAAACTTCTTTCGCTCTTGCCTGGATCGGGTCGGAAATTCTCTGATACACGCAGGTTCTCCAATGCTTCCCGCTCCTGTTTGGAAAGGTTGCGCGGAGTCCAGATATTCACGTGTACAATGATGTCACCCTTACCTCCACGCTCCAGGTCGGGGAGACCTTTGCCTCTGAGTCGGAGCAGTTTGCCGCCCTGCGTTCCAGGGTCAAGCTTGATGCGCGCCTTGCCATCCACTGTAGGGACTTCCAGACTTGTCCCCAGTGCTGCATCCGCGAAATTTACATGCAGTTCATGGTGCAGATTGGCACCGTCACGCTTCAATTCGGCATGTTCCTCTTCCTCCACAACTACAATGAGGTCGCCAGATATGCCGCCCCGAGCTGCGGCATTGCCCTTGCCACGAACGGAAAGCTGCATGCCTTCGGCCACTCCGGCAGGAATGTTCAGCTCCACCACCTCCTCGCCCTTCACGATTCCATCGCCATAGCACTTGGTACACTTGTGCTCGATGATCTTGCCCTGACCACTGCACGTAGGACATGTGGAAGCGGTCTGCATCTGACCGAGAATGGTATTGGTGATGCGCGTCACCTGACCCGAACCATGACACGTGCTGCAAGTGCGGTAGCTGCCATCTTTCGCTCCTGTTCCGGTACATGCATCACAGGCCACGTACTTGTTGACCTTCAATTTTTTAGTCACTCCATTGGCAACTTCTTGAAGGTTCATCTTGATTCGTACCCTAAGATTGCTGCCCTTGTTCACACGTCTGCCACCTCCACCGAAGCCACCTTGAAAACCCCCGCCACCTCCCCCGAAAATATCTCCGAACTGAGAAAAGATATCATCCATGCTCATGCCTCCTCCGCTGAAACCACCAGCTCCTCCGAAACCACCGGCACCGCTTGCGCCCTGATGCCCGAAACGGTCATATCGCTGGCGCTTCTCAGTGTTGCTCAGCACTTCATAAGCCTCTGCGGCCTCCTTGAATTTCTCCTCGGCCGTGGGGTCGTCAGGGTTCTTGTCGGGATGGAATTTGATGGCCATCTTGCGATAGGCCTTCTTTATCTCGGCATCGTCCGCAGTCTTGGGAACACCCAGAATCTCGTAGTAATCTCTTTTTGCCATTGCAATGTCTGTGTGGTATATGAAACAGTACAGCTTAGGAGCCGACCACCACTTTTGCGAATCTTATCACCTTGTCATTCAGGAAATAACCCTTCTCCATTTCATCGATCACTTTGTTTTTAAGATTGGCCGATGGGGCCGGGATCTGCGTGAGGGCCTCATGAAAATCGGGGTCGAAAGGCTGACCGACCGTCTCCATGGTCTTAAGTCCCTTATTGCCCAGTTCTTTGATCATCTTATGGTAAATGAGGTCGACACCTTCTTTCACGCTGGGGACGTCATTAGCGGTATGCATGTTCTTCATGGCCCGTTCAAAATCGTCCAGAATTGGTAGGAGAAGCTTGAATATATCCTCACCACCGGATTTCAACAGGTCAATGCGCTCCTTGGCATTTCGTCTGCGGAAATTGTCGAAATCTGAGTAAAGCCGGAGATACTTGTCGTTCAGCTCATCAAACTTTGATTGAAGTTCTGCAAGAGGATCTTTTTCCTGCTCAGCCTGCTTATGATTGTCTGCGGAGATTTCCTGATCCACATTCGTGGCCTGTGTTTCCTCCTGATTGGTTTCCTTTTCCATTTGGCTCATTGTGCTTTGATTTTGGCTGCGTCCGCGCTTTCAAAAAACCTGCCATCCCTTTTTCACCGACATATTGGCAGGGGCTTCCGCGGCGGGCTGCAATATTAGCAACCTACCGCTTGGTGAGAAGACCGGATGATAGATGGAATGCCCGCAAAAAACGCGGCACCATTTCCAAACAATCAGAATTCAGCGTTAAGGCTGTCGAACTGAAAAGAATGACTATATTTGCGGCCCCAATCGCAAGAGCAGGCTTCGGCCTAAAAGACATATCGCGGGGTGGAGCAGTTGGTAGCTCGTTGGGCTCATAACCCAAAGGTCGTCAGTTCGAGTCTGGCCCCCGCAACTTGAGAGTCCCGTCATCCTTCATTGGATGGCGGGATTTCTTTTTGCGACCTGTTCATAGCGCTGAAAATCCCTGCTCAGAACGGAGAACAATTCAAGAGGAATGGAAAATATAGGCTGGTGATCCAGCAGGCGATCATTGGCAGAGTGTGGGCCAATCGGTCTTTGCACGGCCGTAGCCGAGGTCGAGCGATTTGCGCAGATCGGTGCATCCGCCCGGTTTGTCCTCCATGAAACGCTTGAGATGCCCTCTGTGGAAATATGCCTCACCCACTCGGGTACGCATGTATTCTGCCTTGGCGGCCTCAAGTTTGGATCCTTCAAAGTCTCCCAGAACGTTCTTGATAGAGGCACGGTAGTCGTGCATTTCACGAAGATTTTCCGCAATCTCGATGGCGCGGTTGTAGTCCTCCATGGCAGCAGCAAATTCAATCTTCTGGAATTTGATGCCGCCTCTCCGAACATAGGCCTCGATGAAGTTGGGGTCAACTTCTATGGCCTTGTCATACGATGTCTGGGCGTTGTCATACTGTCGAGTGGATTCAAGCAGAAAACCCTCATCATATTTTCTGGCCGCCTCCTCATAAGGGGTCATGGTCACGGCCTTGGCGGTGTCGCTGCTCTTGGCCTTGGCCTTGGCGGCTGCGATCTTTTCTTCTTTGGTCATCTGAGAGAAGTCTTTCTCTACAGTGCCAGGCCCCGTGCCTTGACCCAAGACAGTGGTTGAAAGGACTACGCAGAACAGGAATAAGAAATGTTTCATCAACAGTGAAAATCGCAGCGCAAGATACTTGGACACGTGCTTTTGCATCGCGGCAAATGTAATTAAATGTATGAACAGGTTTCTCAACGATCCGACCGACCACGAAGCTTCTCAAATTCCCTTTGGCGACTGAGAATACTGACCGTTATCTGGTAGTCGTTCATCTGGTAGACCTGGCTGTCGGAGAAGTTACAGAAGTCCATGAAATCACGGATTTTCTCACCTTCATAGCCTGTGATGCGCGCCACTACCTTCTCATTGTATTTGAGGCGGTTGGCGTCATGTTTCTGATCTTCGGCCTTGAGACGGTGAAGCTCTTGTCGGGCCTTGGCATCCTTGCTCAGATTGCCATAGATGAACGAAGCGGGGTTCAACAGGTATTTGGCCTTCTTTATTTCGTCAGCATCCTCGGTGACAGGAATGGTACGGGGATTCTTGGACGGTCTTTTCACTCCGATCACATCAACAGTCCCATCGTCAACATCCAGCTCCATAAAGCGTTCCTTGAATTGAGCCTTACTGCCCAAGGGATTGACCTCCACCTCTGCCAACTCATATTGACGTGGCATCATGCGCACAACGACCAGTTCTGCCATCAGTTTGGCTTGATCCACGATCAATGCCTTGGCATAGTAACCGATGCAGGAGATGTAGATGCTGTCGCCTTCCGTGGCTATCACAGAGAACATCCCTTCCGAGCTGGAAATTGTGGCGAGCGAATCGGTGAAGTTGATGATGTGTGCCGAACTGACAGGTCGTTCGGTGATGGCATCGAGCAACAGCCCATGCACCTGTGGGCGCAACTGGGCATGCGCTGCTGCCAACTGGCCCGCCAGGATCGTCATGATAAAAAGGAGCCTCAGCATCACCGCAAAGAAACGTCCAAAGCGAGGGAAGCTGCGAGGCTCAGTTCAACTGGTTTGCAAATGGTTGTTAAAGACGTTAGAATTCTTCACCTTCACGCCTTAAACATCAGAGGAATGAATCTTCCGCACACCATCACATCCAAAGGGCCTGACAGCGTGATTGACCTGATAGGGTTGATAGAGGGGCAGCGCGACCTTATTCACACAGACCTGCTGCAGAACGGTTCGGTTCTCTTCAGGGGGTTCAAGGTGCACAGCCCGGAAGATTTCGAGCAGGTGGCCACGGCACTGCGTTCCGATCTTCAGAACAACTATCAGGGCACATCGCCACGAAACAGCCGAACGACCTTTGTGCATTCGGCCAGCGAGCTGCCGGGGCATTACCCCATCATGCAGCACTGCGAGATGAGTTTTCTGCCCACGGCCCCACGTTACCTTCTTTTTTTCTGTCATGTGCAGCCGAGTGGGGGTGGTCAGACACCTGTTTGCGATTTCAGGAAGGTGTATGAACAATTGGATCCCACGGTGCGCGAGGAGTTTGAGCGGAAAGGTGTCCGTTACGTGCGCAACTATTCCGGGCCTTTGAGCAAGAAGGGCCTCGACCTGTTTCAATTGAAACCTTGGCATGAGCTTTTTAAGACCACCGACCGAACGGAAGTGGAGCGGCAATGTGCCGAGACGGGATTGCGTGCAACATGGCTTCCGGACGACCGTTTGAGGTTGGAGAATGATCGGCCTGCCATGTTGCGTCATCCTGACACAGGCGAGATGGTCTGGTTCAATCACCTTCAGGTGTTCCACAAGGAGGCTGCGGCCATCGAATACGGCCATATTCTGCGCCACCGAAAGGACTGGATGGCATTGAAGTATGCAACACTTCTTCAATTGGCCACCCTTTACAAGAGAATGTTCAAAGATCCGATGAGCGAGGCCATGCATGTGCTCTACGGTGACGGCTCGCCCATTCCCACAGCCCATGTGAAACATGTGGAGGACATCATCTGGAAGAATCTGAAGCCGTTCGACTGGCAACTGGGCGATGTGCTGATGATTGACAATTTCAGCACCTCCCATGGACGGTTGCCATATCAGGGGCCGAGGGATATTCTGGTTGCCTGGACATCCTGAACAGACCTTGCCATTTGCTACCACAAGAACCCGTCCGAAAAACTTAGACACCCCCATTGACAGAAGGCATTCATATAGAGTTTGACCCTGGGAGTCAGACGCTGCTTCATATCCTGTTGGCGTTCATCATGTTTGGGGTGGCGCTCGATCTGAGCATTGCGGATATTAGTAATGCCTTTCAAAGGCCGAAGCCCACTTTGGTAGGGATGCTGTCGCAGTTCATCCTATTGCCGGCCGTGACTTTTGTGCTCCTTGTAATTTGGAGACCCGATCCAGGAATAGCCCTCGGTCTGTTGCTGGTGGCCGCCTGCCCGGGCGGGAACATCTCCAATTTCATTTCGGCCTTGGCCCGGGCCGATGTGGCGCTGTCCGTGTCGTTGACCGGCATGAGCACCTTGCTCTGCGTCTTTCTCACACCGTTCAATTTCGGATTTTGGGCAGAGCTGCTACCCGATGTGCATGGATTGCTTCGCACTGTGACGCTCGATGCAACCGATCTTATCTCATCGGTGGTTACTCTATTGCTGTTTCCTGTGGTGGCAGGCATGGTGGTGAACAGCCTGTGGCCCAACGTGTCGCAACGCATCCGCAGACCTGTGCGAAGACTTTCGATGCTGCTGTTCCTCGGTCTGGTGGCCGTGGCCCTGTGGAAGAACCACGAAGGTTTTCGCCAATATCTCGACCGCGTGTTCCTTCTGGTCCTTGTTCATAACCTAATGGCCTTGGCCTTGGGCTATGCCACTGGAAAGGCATTCAGGTTGAATGACCGCCAATGCCGCACGCTGACTATTGAAACGGGTATTCAGAACGCTGGTCTCGGACTGGTGATCTGCCTGAGTTTCTTTCCGTCAATTGGCGAAATGGCACTGGTGTGTGCATGGTGGGGCATCTGGCACATCGTATCGGGCATGACCATCGGCATGGTGTGGAGCAGGACCGAACCACTTCCATGAAAAAAAGAACCGTGGCAGAGCGCACCACGGTTCTTTGTTCAATGGCTGGATGCGTACATCATTTCCAAAGCGGAGACGGGTATCTGCCTTCAACAGTAAGTTTCTTGAAAGCTTCCACGACTGTGGGGCGGTCTTCCTGATAGGTGACACCATACCAAAGGTCGTTGCTTGTCAGTACCGGAAAGCGGGCATCGCCTGAGGCGATGAGGTTGTCGGCCACCAGAGGGATGAAGAACTCGGCCTTGGGATTGTCGCGGTTCTCGCGTACAAAGTCGATGAACATGTGCCGGGCCTTCTCGAAGATGTTGGGATGGAAGCCCCAGAAGTTCATGCTGACCACCGAATCGGGATCCACTTCGAACTCAGCATTGCCATCCTGATAGACCACCTTGTCTCCTTTCCAATGGATCTTGGTACGCTCGTTCACCGATGCCAGACAGTTGTCAGCATCGGCCACGCAGACCCCGCGTGACACGTGTCCGTTGAGACTGAGGGTGTTCCGCAGCACGTAGCCTACCATGGTATAGGTGTCGGGCGTACACCTGTTTTTCAGAAAATCGGCCACCTGATGAAAACCGTCAGCGCCATAGAAATCATCGGCATTGATGACAGCGAATGGCTCGTTGATGACCTCATGGGCCACAAGCACCGCATGCATGGTGCCCCAGGGTTTCTCGCGTTCGGGAAGGTCGGCAATGCCTTCCACCGGGGTGTTCACATCCTGATAGGCATAAGCCACCTCGATGAGCCCGTCAAACTTGCCGCTGAACTGAGCCTTGAAAGCATCGGCAAAGCTGTCTCTGATGACAAACACCACCTTGCCGAATCCGGCCTTGATGGCATCATAGATGGAATACTCGATGATGGTCTCCCCATTGGGGCCAAGGGGATCTATCTGTTTGAGGCCGCCATAGCGGCTGCCCATGCCGGCTGCAAGGATGAGAAGTGTAGGTTTCATGGAAGTTCGGAGTTGAATTGCTCAGTGGGCCGCGAATATAATGGGCATCAGTACGATCCGGGAACATCAGCATCCACGCAGATGATGAAGTCGGCCTTGCCGTGATGTTCCCTGTCAAGTTTTCGGGGATCGGTCTGCTGCACCGTAGAGATGGTCACCACCTTAAGTGATGGCCTTGCTTGAAGCAGATACCATAGGATTCCCTCATAGCGGTCGGAATGATAGGCTCCGTTGAAGTGCAGGAACAGCCCGTCAGACTTGAAATTCTTTAGAATGAAGTGGGCCATGGTGGCGTCTTTGATTGCCTGGGCCTTTGGCAGATTATCGCCTCCGTGGCCGCCCATCATGGCGATCATCTCCTTGTAGCCGGGCAGCTCTGGGTCGTAAACAATGGGCAGCGGGGCGATCCATGCCTTTTCGTCCGTGCTCAATGTGTCCAATGCATCGAATCCATTCTTATAGACCATGCTCGCATAGCGTCTCGGCACATTGGTGGCGATGAAAGGCAGTGCGTTGGTCTTTGCAAAATCCACCAGCGGGGCATAGTCGGTGGCGTAATTGTTCCAAAGGCGGGCAAGTGAGTCAAGGGCCTTGCGGTCAATAGCGCCTTTCAGGTAGCGGTCAAGGGTCTGTTGGTCGTCAGCCTCCAGCATTTCCGCCCCGAGACACAGATTCCGTTGCCCATGAAGGTCCTTTGAGGCGGCAAGCTGCAACCAATGGGCAATGGGACTATTGTGCAGTTCACCGAACAGG
>JAIPBJ010000006.1 GCA_021739625.1 Flavobacteriales bacterium
ACACGAGTGGTGCGAGGAACACAGCCGTTGGATTCAATGCAGGATTCGGCAACTTGACAGGCAGCGGCAACGTGTTGCTTGGCGCAAGCGCAGGCAGAAATGAAACCGGCAGCGACAAATTGTACATCGACAACAACAACACAACCTCACCGCTTGTGTATGGCGATTTCAGTGCCAACAAGTTCGTTATCAATGGCGACATGGGCATAGGCATCAACCCCACGGCCTATGATCTCGACATCTATAAGGCTGAAACTTCGGTAAATCAGCGGGTGTACGCCAACGATGCTTTAGGAATTGGGCATCTGTTGGTAGGGGCGAATGGCGGTGGCCATGTCAACTTGATCGCAAACTCAAGTGCAGCAACGTATCTGGGTATTCCTGTTGGAGTAAGCGGATTGGTTACAGAATTTACTGATATGGTTTTTGCAACTGGAACAGGCGGTGCGGGCAGCGAGAGAATGCGAATCACCACTGGAGGCAGCGTTGGTATAGGAACCACGCCTAACGTTGCGTTTCACGTTGTCGCACCAGGCGCAAGCGATCAGGTTGTTGCCCGATTCACTCAAAGCAATACGACCAATGGAAACAGCACTTTGGTCGGGCTTAGCACCGAAGGTTCAACATGGAGCAAAGGGGCGATCGGTTTTCAGCGTACGGGTTCGTATGACGTAGGTGACATCACCTTCAACCTGAACACCAACAATGCCAGTGGAACCGATGTGTCTGAGTCCGATGAACGCATGAGGATTACCTCTGATGGTCGGGTAGGTATTGGCACGAACAATCCGACCCAAGCGAAATTGGTTGTAAGCGGATCTGTCACCTACTCCAACTTAAATGCACGCTATTATAACTCAGGGGGTGCCAACGGAAGCACAACGTCCAATCGCAACCTGTCAGCCTATTTCAGCGATCACATCGCTTGCGGAGAGCTGCAGGTGTTTTCTGACCAGCGCATTAAGAATGTGGTGGGGGTTTCCGACAGCAAAGCGGATATGAATACACTCATGAACATCCGCGTCACTGACTACACTTTCAAGGATACGGTTGGAAAGGGGAACAACGTCATCAAGAAAGTGATCGCCCAACAGGTGGAACAAGTCTATCCGCAGGCGGTGGGCACCATCACCGATGTGGTTCCGGACATCTACAAACTTGCTGAGATCACAGACGGGCGCATCGCCATTGCAAACACCTTGAAGGCTGGCGAAAAAGTGCGCCTCGTTCTTGCCGACCGCACAGAGTTGGTAGAAGTGGTGGCGGCCAATGCTGATGGTTTCTCTGTCGCACTGAAGGACAATGGGCAGGTGTTCGTCTTCGGTCGCGAGGTGAGCGACTTCCGCACAGTGGACTATGAGGCATTGTCAATGCTCAACTTATCTGCAACGCAGGAACTGGTGCGGATGATCAATGGGCTGAAGAGCGAGAACGAGGCGATGAAGGCCAATTTTTCTTCCCTTTCATCGGATGTGGAAATGCTGAAGGCGATGTTGAACGCAGGAAGTACGGCTGGGAAGGAGTAACGCTCAACTAACGGTGTGCAGACCAAGGTGCACTTCGATGAGCGCTACGGCCCGTTGCACACCGTTCTCTTGGCTCATTTCTTCTCCCAGGTGAGCGGCCTTTTTTTTCATTGCCTCTGAAGTGACTGCACTGCCTATGGCTGATGCCAGAATTTTTGGATGGACGTCCATTCGATTCAATGGCCTCGCCCCTACCCCTGCCCGATGCAGCCGTTTGGCCCAGTCGTGCTGATCATAAGCATGCGCAACGACCACCGATGGTCTGCCTGCGAGCAATGCCGACTGTGTGGTGCCCGCCCCACCATGATGCACGATCACTGAGCAATGCGGGAAGATCTGCGCATGGGAGGTTCTTCCCGCAATGAAGATCCCGTTGCCAATGTCGCCTGTCCCTGCTCCATCTGCTTGAATGATCGCCCGCTGTCCCGACAGCCTTGCAGCATTGGCACACAGCCTGAGATTCGCCTCCCGGTCGAACTGCATGCAGGTTCCAAAAGTCATATAGACAGGCGGTGGACCGGCCTTTAGGAATTCGCTGACCGCACCGTCCATTTCAAAGGCTCCTTCTGATGGAACATTCAGAAAACCTGTCACGCGGATCTGCCTGCCCCAGTCGGCAGGGCGCAGACACAATGCTTCACTGCAAGCAACGATGGTCAGGACAGATGATGTGAACAGTTCGCGCTGAAGACTTGAGACAGCTGGCAGCCCAACCTTTCTCCTCAGTTCGGCCGCTTTGCCGAACAGCAGCCCTGTCATCAGAAATCCACCGATATCCCAGACCCAACCATTGACCGTCCGGCCGAAATTGAAACCGAGCGGAGTCATGCACACAGTGCGTATGACCATGGGAGACAGGGCCAATGCGACACGTGGACAGCCGAATTTCTCAGAAGCGGTAAGCAATGTGTGGCAGAGCACATGACCGATGACCAGATCATTCTCCCGACACAGGGCCACTGAGGCGGCATACATCTCGTCCACTAATGGATCGTAGCACGTGGCGAGCAACGCGCTCAGTTCCGACAGCGGATTGGAAAATCGGGTGAGGGCATATAGATTCTGCCCTTCTGGCACGCTGCCATTGACCATTATGACCCGGAAATCATCCCGTTCGCCCCACTTTGAATAATCCTTGCCGTCCACACTTGTGCAGACGATGGTCAAAGTATGCCCTGCATCGACCAGACCTTTCGCCAAAGTGAGGAACGGCAGGATGTCGCCATCACTTCCCCAAGTCTGAAGTCCTATGCGCTTGCCCATCTACGGGCAAAGGAAAGCAACCGAAGTCGTGATTCCGCAATGAGAAAGCAGCAGATCAGAGCGCTTCACCATATATTTTCCTGAAATCCTCCCTGCTCACAGGTTTCGGATTGTTAGGGTGGCAGAAGTCTGCGAAAGCAAGGGCTGACAGCTCATCCAGATGCTTTTCCTCCACCCCTATCCCACTCAGACGGGTGGGCAGCCTCAGACGTTCGTTGAGTTTGAACAGCGCATCGATCAGTTGTGTGCCGTTGCCCCCTTTCATACCGAAGGCATTTGCCATGGCCCCGAAGCGAGGCTCGAATCCCTCCAGATTGAACTTCATTCCATAAGGAAGATTGACCGCGTTGGCCAGCCCGTGGTGGGTGTCGAGCATCTGCGACAGCGGGTGCGCCAAAGAATGCACAACTCCAAGACCCTTCTGGAATGCCACGGCCCCCATGAGACTGGCAAGCAACATGTCGGCCCGGGCCTGCGCATCGTGCCCGTCATGTGTTGCCTTCTCGATCGCCCCCGCGATCAACTTGATGCCTTCCAACGCAATGCCATCACACATCGGATGATAATTCTTGGCCACGTAGGCCTCCATATTGTGGGTCAGCGCATCCATGCCTGTTGCGGCCGTGATGAACGGTGGCAGCCCGAAAGTCAGTTCAGGGTCTGCGAACACTCGCTTGGCGAGCAGTTTTGGAGAGAAGAGGATCTTCTTCTGATGGGTCAGGTCGTCTGCGATAATCGCACTGCGGCCCACCTCGCTCCCAGTGCCACTGGTGGTTGGAACAGTGACGAAATAAGGGACATCCTCGGTCACATACTGGTCTCCACCTATAAGGTCATCATAGTCGAACAGGTCGCGATGATGATTGACGGCCAAGGCAATGGCACGCGACACATCCAAAGCAACTCCGCCTCCAATGCCGACAATGCTATCGCAACCATTTGCTGCATAGACCGCCTTGCCATTGAGCACATCAGATTTGACAGGATTCTTGTGCATGTCACTGTAGACCGTGACAACAAGCCCCGCAACTTTCAGTCTTTCAGCAATATCGAGGAAAAATGGCAGCTGTGCCACCATCGGGTCTGTCACCACAAGCGGCCGTTTCAGCCCCACCTCCTTCAAATGGGAAGGAAGCTCTTGAATTGCACCGAGTCCGAAGCGGATGACAGTTGGAAAATTGAATTGGACGACCATGTCAATAATGAGTTACAGATGTGAAGGGAAAGACCAGGTTAGATGACAATTCAGCGTGAACAGCGCCTGCAAAGCTATGTGGTGGCAAAACGCCTTCAGTGGACAGGCGATAAAAAAAGCCCCAAGACATTTCGTCTCAGGGCTTTCCCTTGATGGGTGGATGATGGGGCTCGAACCCACGACCTCCGGAACCACAATCCAGCGCTCTAACCAACTGAGCTACAACCACCGTTTGGGGCGACAAAAGTAGTAAAGCATGTAGCTTCCGGGTGCAGAGGCATCATTTTTTGTGCGCAGGGATTTATTGGTGAGATGCGTTTTAGAGGGATGGCAAGTAAGGTGCGGTCAGAGTTTTCAACTAATTATATTGATATCAAACAGTTAACCTTCTCTGTTCCAAGGTCAGGGACTTCATTTCCCATACCCATTAAAAAACTACATTTGCACCTCCAAAAATTGGAGGGTCCATTTTCCCGAACTCCGGACTTCATCTAAACATCTTTCAGCTGAACGGGAGCGCTGAGATACAATCAATTGCCAAATGGCAGAAAAAAAGACCAAGGAGACCTCAGAGGTTTCTGAAATTGTGGAGATCACCGCAGCCACCCCAGAAGTAGCGGAGACCCAAGAAACAGTTGTAGCTGAGGAAGCCCCGATGGCGGAACCCGAAGTAGTTGCAGAGAAGACCCCAGAAGTGGTGGCCGAAGTGAGGGAAGAAGTAAAGGCCGAGGCCAGAGTGAAGACCCCAAGACCGACCACCCCGCCAGCAGACTTCGATTGGGACAGTATCGGCAAGCGTCAAGAGGTCTATTCCTCGGCCAAGCGTCAGGAGATCGAGGAGATGTACAACGCCACGTTGAGCTCCATCGCCCCGCAGGATGTGCTCGATGGTAAGATCATCGGCAAGACCAAGAAGGAATTCATTGTCACCATTGGCGGCAAGTCTGAAGGTGCTATCGCTTTGAGCGAAGTTCGCTACAACCCCGACTATGCGATCGGTGACCCGATCGAGGTGTATGTGGAACGCGTAGAGGATGCCAACGGACAGTTGGTCCTTTCACATAAGAAAGCACGTGCATTGCGTTCGTGGGACCGTGTCAATTCGGCATTGGAGAATGACGAGATCATCACAGGCCAGATCAAGTGCCGCACCAAAGGCGGTCTCATTGCCGAAGTGTTCGGCATCGAGGCGTTCCTGCCAGGCTCTCAGATCGATGTGAAGCCGATACGCGACTACGATGTGTATGTGGGCAAGACCATGGAATTCAAGGTTGTGAAGATCAATCAGGAATTCAAGAATGTGGTGGTTTCTCACAAGGCACTCATCCAGGCCGAACTGGAATCACAGAAGAAGGACATCATCTCAAAACTGGAGAAAGGCCAGATTCTCGAAGGCACCGTCAAGAACATCACCTCCTACGGTGTATTCATCGACCTTGGTGGCGTGGATGGTCTGGTACACATCACCGACCTCAGCTGGGGCCGCGTGGCACATCCGGAAGAGATCGTTACACTGGACTCCAAGATCAACGTGGTCATCCTCGACTTTGATGATGAGAAGAAACGTATCGCTCTTGGCATCAAGCAACTTTCTGCCCATCCATGGGACGCTCTGAGCGAGACCGTAAACATCGGTGACAAGGTGAAAGGTAAAGTGGTGGTGATCGCTGACTACGGTGCATTCGTTGAAGTGGCCCCCGGTGTTGAAGGTCTGCTGCACGTGTCAGAAATGAGCTGGAGCCAGCATCTGCGTACCGCTCAGGACTTCCTCAAAGTAGGTCAGGAAGTAGAATGCGTGGTGCTGACCATGGATCGCGAAGAGCGCAAGATGTCACTTGGCATGAAGCAATTGACCCCCGACCCATGGGACAATATCTTGGCCAAGTATCCGGTCGGTTCGCAGCATACTGCCAAAGTTCGCAGCTTCACCAACTTCGGCATTTTCGCTGAACTGGTTGAGGGCGTTGACGGCCTTGTGCATATCTCCGATCTGTCTTGGAACAAGAAAATCAAGCATCCGTCAGAGTTCACAAGCATCGGTGCAGATATCGATGTGGTGGTTCTCGAAGTGGATGCTGAGAATCGCAGGCTCAGCCTTGGCCACAAACAGTTGGAGGAGAATCCATGGGACACCTTTGAAACAGTGTTCAATGTGGGAAGTGTCCACAAAGGCACCATCACCTCATCCAACGACAAGGGTGCTACCGTTATGCTCCCTTATGGTGTGGAAGGGTTTGTTCCCAAACGTCACATGAAAAAAGCTGACGGCTCTGAACTTGCCAACGAGGAGACTGCCGATTTCGAGGTCATCGAATTCAGCAAGGACACGAAACGTGTGGTAGCATCACATGCCAAGATCCACTCCGATGCGGCCTATGACGCCAAACAAGGTGAACAGAACGAGCGCAAGGATGCGGCAGCATCCACAGCGAAAGGTGTGAAGAAGGTGCAGAGCAGCATCGAGAAGACCACCCTTGGCGATCTGGACGCATTGGCCAACCTGAAAACAGAAATGGAGGCCACAGAGAAGAAAAGGAAGAAGTAATCTCCATTTTCGCATCATGAAATGAGAGGCCTGTCCGAAAGGATGGGCCTCTTTATTTTCATCAGCAAACATGAATATCAATGAGTGAGGTCGTGTGCCCCAACACAATTTGAAGTAAGTTTGCCCGACTGCCGATGAGCATGGAACCCCGCATTATTCTCGACCACACGCAACTGTCGCTCTCGGTGGAGCGCATCTGCTACCAGCTCATTGAAAATCACAACGACTTCAAGGACACCGTGCTGGTAGGGCTGCAGCCCAGAGGCATCTTTCTGGCCCGGAGGATCAAGGCCCGTCTTACCGAACTGACCCCTAATCACAATATCCCATTGGGCGAGTTGGACGTGACCTTCAACCGCGATGATCACAGAAGAAGAAGTGAACCGATCATCCCCTCGCCCATGAAGATGGATTTTCTGCTCGAAGGGAAACGGGTCATTCTTATTGATGACGTGCTTTTCACAGGGCGCACCATCCGGGCCGGACTGGATGCCATGATGGCCTTCGGACGACCTGCACAGGTCGAACTAGTGGTGCTCATCGATCGGAGATTCAGCCGCGACCTTCCCATCGAGGCCAATTATGTGGGCAAGCGAATCGACACCATAGTATCAGAACGCGTGGAGGTGACCATTACCGAAAATGGCGACCACGATTCGGTGAAACTCTACTCAGAAACAAAGGAATGAGCGGACTGTCTGTCAAACATCTGTTAGGAATCAAACACCTCACCACCGAGGATATTGAACTCATATTTCAGACAGCAGACACTTTCAAGGACGTCATCAACCGTCCGATAAAAAAAGTCCCTTCCCTTCGCGACATCACCATTGCCAATCTGTTCTTCGAGAATTCGACCCGCACCAAACTCTCATTTGAACTGGCCGAAAAACGGCTTTCTGCCGATGTGATCAACTTCTCCGCCTCGGCATCCTCGGTGAAGAAGGGAGAAACGCTGGTGGACACGGTGAACAACATCCTGTCCATGAAGGTGGACATGGTGGTGATGCGTCACCCTGATGCCGGTGCTGGCGAATTCCTTTCGCGCCATGTCAACGCCATCATAGTGAATGCAGGTGATGGGGCGCACGAACATCCGACACAGGCCCTCCTTGACGCATTCTCGATCCGTGAGAAACTTGGTTCGGTGCGAGGGAAGAAAGTGGCCATCATCGGTGACATCCTGCACTCACGTGTAGCACTGTCCAACATCTTCGCATTGCACAAACTGGGTGCTGAAGTAATGGTCTGCGGTCCGGCCACGCTCATCCCAAAACATATCAGATCACTCAATGTGCATGTGACCCACGACCTCAGATCTGCGCTTGAATGGTGTGATGTGGCCAATATGCTGCG
Source organism: Flavobacteriales bacterium (assembly GCA_021739625.1). Taxonomy (GTDB): domain Bacteria; phylum Bacteroidota; class Bacteroidia; order UBA10329; family UBA10329; genus UBA10329. The sequence goes on from JAIPBJ010000006.1 coordinate 7,886, forward strand.
CATACAACTTGAACGTCAGGACGTGCAGTATTTCCCCACGCTGCGCGAATACGCCCAGAACTTCGGCCTCACCGGACGAATGCTCCGCGAGTTGGACAAGGAACTTATCATCATGCACCCGGGTCCAATCAACCGTGGAGTGGAGATCACATCCGATGTGGCAGACAGCCCCAACGCCATCATACTCGATCAGGTGCAGAATGGGGTGGCCATCAGAATGGCGGTGCTTTATCTGCTGGCAGGAAGGGTGGAATGAATTGTCAACTGAAGTGAATCAACAGAAGGAAATCGAGTGTCCGGCCCATTGCTTGCCGATTATTTCTAATTTCGCACCAAACCTGCACGGACGATGAACTTTGAAATCGAGAAGAAGGAAGGCTTTGCAGTGGTGCGGGTCACCACCGAAAAGCTTGACAGCCAGATTTCACCGGCATTGAAATCTGAACTCGTGGTTCTCAATGCAGATGATTTCAAGAATATCATCATCGATCTATCTGAAACACGGTACTGCGACAGTTCAGGTCTCAGTGCCATTCTCGTGGCCAATCGGCTGTGCAAAAACTCGCATGGCACCTTTGTGCTTTGCGGCCTGCAGCGCTCCGTTTCCAAATTGATCTCAATCTCACAGTTGGACACCATACTCAATATAACCCCCACCTTGGCCGAGGCCATCGATTTTCTCGCCATGGAAGAGGTTGAACGAGACCTTGACAATGAAGAATAATTCCTTTCCTTTACACTAACCAATCAAAATCATCCAAACCAAATTCATCATGAAAAAAGTTCTACTTACAGTTGTTACGGGCCTGTTCTCTTTGGGGATGGCCAATGCACAGTGCACGCCAAGTGTGGCCTACGCTGACTCTGCTTTCGGTCTGTGGCCCGACAGCATTCCGTTCATCACCGAAAATGGTGCTTATGCCGGTGTCGACTACAGCTCAGTGATCGACCTCAAGACATTTGTGGACACAGTTGTCCCCAATCCGCTTGGTGGCAATGTGAACATCAAAATGGATGCTTTCAAGATCATCAGCATCACTGGTCAACCTGCAGGTTTTGAGTGGGCAGCTGCTGGCCCTACGTGGAATCAATCTGAGCTGACGTGGTATAACGGTGGCGCTGGAGGTCCTTGCGCAGATCTCACCTCGGTTCAAGGCTGCATGTCCATCACTGCCGATGCTGCCGCAGTTACCGCTGCTGCACCCGTTTCCGGCTACACAGACTACCCATTGGTGGTTTCAGTTGACGCACGCATCGCTTGCAGCAATCCTGACATCAGCTTGCTCATCGCCAACGGTGCATGGTTGAGCACTGTACCTGCCAACCTTGGTGGCGGTGCTTTGGCTGTCAATGACTATGTGCTCCGTGTAAATGCCACAGTTGGCGTTGCCGAGATGCTGAACACTACACGTTTCGATGTTGGTCAGAGCTACCCCAACCCAGCTACTGGCGAGACTTTCATCAACTTCAACACCCCGAACAGCAGCACAGTTGAATTCGCTGTTTACAACATGCTGGGTGTAGTAGTGCTTTCAGATGTGATCACTTCTGAAGCAGGTCTTAACGAATACCGTTTCGATGCAGGCAAACTTGCCTCTGGCATGTATGTGTACACCATGCGCAACAACGGCAGCACGGTCACCAAGCGCCTGAGCGTGAAATAATCCTCTTCAAAAGGAAAGCGAAAGCCCCGGGCCGTAAGGTCTGGGGCTTTTTGTTTGGTCAGAACTGGGTATCCAAGGTTAGCCGTACAAGTGCGCAGACGTGTAGTCCACCTCATATCTCCTGCCCTGCAGCCTGTTGTTGAACCAAGTGTGAAAGCAGATCAGTTCGGGGGTCTGAACCTGCCAGGCATCAACACCTGTCCTTTGCTTCAACTTTCCCAACTCCCTATCCTTGGAATGGGCCACTGCTGCAAAATCATAGCCCAATCTTCTAAGTTCCACCAATATGTCCACAATATGCTTGTCACGCGGCCTCAATACGGCCAGCTTCAATCCCTCCCTCACAAACTGTCTGAGATTGAGGATGAGTGCATCAGCATGGTCGTAATCTGCAAGATCGATCGCATTGAGGATGTTGAGAACTCGCAGACCTATGTTCCAGCCCTCTTTATCCTGTCCAATGGTCTGACTATGTGATAAAAACCTGCGCACATTACCATGATTGCCCAGACAGAACTCGACACATGCCATAAGATAGCCGCGCACAGCCTTCTGAAATTCACTTTGATCGATGGCCGGATCCGAAACAAGCGACTCCAGCGTACGTTTCGCCATTATCAGATTGCCAGAATAGAACTGAGCACGGAACAGATATTCCATCATCAGTGCATGATTTCTGGAATTGGGGCGCAAGTGTGTCAACGATTCCTTGAAAAAATCAGCTGACTCTTCAAATTGATGCATCCACATCGCGTTGGCACCGCTATTGGCATAAGCGGTCGCCAATCGGATTCGATTGCGAATGGCCGGACTGTGTTCCACTATGTGGGACAATTGGAGCAGATGCCTTGCTGCCTCTTCCAATTGTCCCTGCAACTGATGGAGCTCTACTCGCAACAGGTGATAATAGTATCCGACAATGGCGGCCTTTGTAACTTCAAAATCCACCGCCAATTCATTCACCCGTGTCTCCACAAATGCCAATCGCTCGCTATCTGCCACTGCATGGTTCAACCCCTTGAAACCATACTGCCTTGTCACTTCATCAAAATAGGTCCGTGCCCTGACCTCAGCATCACGAATTGCGGAGAACAGCAGGATCTCATCCTTCAGAGCCGATACTTCTGAATCGGAAGTCCGGCCAGAACGATATTGCCTTTTGATGAACAACATCTCCATCAGGTCATGGAACAGCTCATATTTCTTGGCCAACATGATAGACCTCTCCAATTCACGCAACCCCGCATCGCGCTGCCCTCGGGCCACGAGCATCTGGGCTGCAATCTTGCCCTGTGCAACCTGAGCCCGCGCCTGGGCAATGTCATCATACACCTCTTGTCTGACAATGTTGACATCGAGTGTGAGACTGGCGAGCACCTTCTCATAGAGCCTTGAAAGCACCATTCTTCGGGCATCAGCAGTAAGCACCTTCTTGCTGAAGAGTTGACTGACACGGTGATCATCAGAGTACTTCTCAAGCAGATCGAGCAGCATCAACGTCTTGGGCTTATGGCCTTTTTTCCGCGACTCGAAGCATTGCAGATAGTTGCGCAAGACCGTGCGCTCGTTGGCATCCATCATAAAAAGGACACCTCGGACGCGCGCAATGCTTTTTGGGCTCATGTGTCACTGGTCGATCAAAAATAGACGTTATCGATGAACGACCGAACCGAAGATACCGCCAGGCCCTATAAGTATTCTCATTCAATCAAACTACTAAACACTAACACCAAGACCCATGGAACTTTTAATTGCATTTTTGATTGCTTTTGGCATTGTTTCTTCTTCAGACAAGGAAACTCTTTTGAAGGATGCTGACAAGACCCAGTCCATCTACCAGTCAAGCGGTCTCAGCGACAGCGACTTCGAGGCATACAAGAAAAAGATTGTTGACCTTGAACAGGACGGTATGTGAACCGTGACATCGGATGCTGCTTTGGCAATGGCCGGGGGTTGGTTCCATAGTTGAATGGAATGGGCGCTTTCAGGTTTCACTCATTACACAGCTTTCCAAAGAACTGCATATCAGGTCGGTCTCTGCGGAGACAAAAGCATCCGGTCTGTTGGTAGAGAAGGTGTGTCCCACACGGGGGCACACCTTTTTGGTTTGCCGTCAGGCATAAAAAAGCCGGGACATCCATAGATGCCCCGGCATATTCGGAATGTTTTTTCCCGATAAAGGGAATCCACCTGCGTCCAACCCCTCAAACACAGGTGACCATCCCGAAGACTATATGGCCTTTTCAAGTCCTTTTCTGTCCTTGACCTGAACAGAAACACGATTGAAATCAATAAGTTTCAACTTCCTCAGTTCATTCATTACCCCGGTCACGAATTGACGAGACGCACCCGTTATACCTGCGATGTCCTGATGTGTCATGAAGTGATAGGCCTTGGAACTATCAGCACCAGCGCTGCGTGCTTCCTTGTCCTTGTCCAGAATGAACTCGATGATCCGTGTGCGGGAATCCTTGAGCACGTAGTCCTCCATCATGGATTCGGCCACCTTGACCCGTTGTCCAAGATACTGGATGAGACGGTCGGTCAATTCAGGGCTACCGTTAATCGCATGACGCAGATCAGCGGCCCTCACCGCTATAAAAACTGCACTCATTTTCATGGGAATGGCAAACTCCTCACGCTCTGCGGTACTGAACAGAGATGCCTCACCGAACATTTCTCCGGGAACCACAACGCGTTTGATGACCTCGCGGCCTTCCTCTCCCACATTACCCAATTTCAATCTCCCTTCGACAAGAAAGAACACGCTGTCGGCCGTATCACCAGGGAAATAGACCCCGGACCGTGGCGGTCGTGTTCGGCTGCTTATGGATTGAGAAAGATTGGAGAGACTTTCTGGAGATATGCCTGCGAAAAAAGGAATCTGCTCCAATTGACTAAGAGAAATCTTTGTGACCATTGCTTTGCGGTTTGAGCCTCACAAAGGTGGGACATTTATTTAAAAGAAACACGATTCCTACGTGATGAACAGAAAATATTCTACGCGATACACGTAGCCGGCTTAAAGACAGGGGATTTCACTCTGCGAGCCCAACGAGCAATCGCCTTTCCATCAAGTTCGCACCGCTCAACAACGTATCACTGATGATTCTGCTCACCAGCGCATCAGCATTGTCCGGATAATTGACGCGGATGACAGACTTTTCGGCCAACCAGCCTTCCAGTCTGGTCAAGTGCTTCCGTTTGATGGAAGGAAGCACAGTGATGCCCATTTCGGCAAGTGCCACCGCATTGCATTGCTGTTCAAATTGGCCTTTCATAGGAATGACGCACAGCTTTTTTCTCAGGAACAATGCCTCGGTGGTGGTTCCGAACCCTGCTGCACAGAGCACTCCGCTGCTCGATGCCATGCTGTGGAGGAATGCTGTGCTGGAAATTGGGCGCACAGTGATGTTGCCATGGTCCTCTGATGCTGTTGCCCGTTTTGAAAATACCTCCCAGCGCTGTCCCGGAAGCATTGAAAGCCATTTGATCACCTTGTCCGTACGGTGAGCTGGGAGATACACGGTGCAGTGTCCGAGGTCGGTCACTTTCATCGTTCTCACGTCTTTTCTAATGAGTGGTGTTTCGATGGACGTGTTGTAGCGCTGAAAGTGAAAGCCGTAAGACCGGCTGACCGGGGCATAATTGTGAAGGATGAACCGGCCTATAGGATCCATGACATCTGCCAATGGCACGCCATCGGTAAAAAGTGCGGCCTGATTGCTCAGCCCGATACAGGGCTTGCCATGGATATAGCAGGCCCAGGATGAGATCGGTTCAAAGTCAGAAACGATGAGGTCGTAATCGTGAACCGGTAGGCTGTTCACTTCTCGCACGAACCTTCGGAAGCGATTGCTGGCATAAGTGGCGTAGAGGTCGATCCCACCCTTTTTTCCAAAAATGAAACTGAGCCCGTGGTAGCGATAACGAACAGGAAATGGCAGTTCCAGCTCGCATTGCGTGCCACTGAGCAGCACATCGACCTCAGCCCGTCTCTGAAAATGTGGGATGATCTCCATGGCGCGGCTCAAGTGGCCGTTGCCCGTGCCTTGTATGGCATACAGGATTCTCACGCCCTTGCGGTGATGTTGAATTCGGTGAGCAGCTCGGCATACAACTGTGTGGCAGTAAGCTCAAGCATGACATCCGACTCGCGCGATGCTTCTTCCTGCTGGAACTTTCGATCGTCATGCACATAGAGTGTCCATTTGCCTTCGCTGTATTCCAAGGCGGTGAGGTTTTCGACCCAGTCGCCAGAGTTCATGTATTCAATGGAACCCTTGCTGGTTGTGATCGTTGTGATTTCCGGACGGTGAATGTGCCCACAGATCACGTAATCGTAACCGTTCTCTATACCTATCTCGGAGACGGTGTTCTCAAAATCGTTGACATGGGCGATGGCGGCCTTCACACTGTCCTTCACTTTTTTTGACAACGACACTTTATCGCGCCCCAATTTCTCCAGCCCGATATTCACCGCCCGGTTAAAAAGAATGAGCAGGTCATAGCCGAATCCTCCGAGTTTGGCTATCCACTTGGAGTGGCGCATCGACACATCGAACACATCGCCATGGAAGATCCAGGTCTTCCTGCCGTCCATTTCAAGCACCACCTTGTTCTCAATGATGAGTTTGCCCATACGATGCCCCACGAATTTGCGAAGCATCTCATCATGGTTGCCGGGCACATAATAGACCTCCACGCCCTTCGACAAGTGCTTCATCAGCTCTTTCACCACCTTCATGTGGGCCGGAGGGAAGTAGCTTTTGCTGAACTGCCAGATGTCGATGATGTCGCCATTGAGCACAAGCCGCTTTGGGCGTATGCTGCGCAGGTAGTGTACCAGTTCGTCCGCGTGACATCCGTAGGTGCCCAGATGCACATCACTTATGACCACCGTGTCCACTGTTCTCCTTGTATTGTTTTTCATTGGTGCTGTGGCGTGTCGTACAGTTCTAAGAGTCTGAAAATTGCAACGATGACATTTCTCCGCATTTTGCCCGACCAGATGGCAGCCGTTGAACGGCCCTTAGCCTTGCGGTGAGCATCAGTGCTTTGAATCGCACTTTTTCTGGAGGGAGGAATGTCTGCTGACGTTGCTGTCAGGAAGTTGAACTCGTGGAAAGCGGTGCATTCCGCTCTTACCATGTGGACATCCCTTGGATGGGGGCAAAATAGCAGCACGTGTTTCAACAGTGAATGAAGGGCAGGTTATCCCGTGGTTAAGGTTTGGAGACGGATCATCGGACGATTGGCCCATCATTTATCAGTATTATGGTTTTCACACAATTGTGATCTAAAATGATTCTATGCACGGAGGCTTCCGACCTGCTGGCCGGCATTGGCAAGAGAAAAAACTGATGAATGTCAGGAAACAGCTCTAAGCTGAGTTATTCTCATCCTACATTTGCATCGAACAGCGGGAGATATTTTTTTTCAGGTCGTTGAAATAAAATGCAATCCGCTCCGTTTAACGGAATATCGCTCTACTACAACTCACCCTCTAACCCGACAGCCATAGCAGGTTTCTACTCTTACCGATTACTACAATCACCTAAAGAGGGAAACCATGAGACTGTCTGCACTGAGCGATCAGCAGCTTATAAAGCTGTACATCAACGGGAACGAGCATGCGCTGCGAGAGGTCTTTGACCGGCATCGCGACCGCCTTTTCACCTATCTTATCCTACTGTTGAAAGACCGAAGGCTTGCCGAGGATCTCTTTCAGGACACGTTGGTCAAGGTCATTGAGACCATAAGGGCGCAGCGCTACAACGAAGAGGGGAAATTCAAACCGTGGATGATGCGCATTGCGCACAACATCGTCATCGACCATTTCCGTCAGCAGCAGAAGATGCGGATGCAGCACAGCACTGAAGAGTTTGACATCTTTTCGGTGGTGGACACGGGCGATCCTACCCGCGAGGAGGAAATGATCCTGGAGCAGAACCATTTGGAGCTGCGCAAACTGGTGGCCATGTTGCCAGAGGACAGGCGCGAAGTGATCCTGATGCGCGTGTATGCCAAAATGCCTTTCAAGGAGATTGCGTGGATAACCAACACTAACCTCAATACCGCTATCGGACGCATGAGACGTGCCCTTAGCCATCTCCGTGAGCTGATGGAGGAGCACAATGTGAAGCTGGTGGCCTGACGGCTTCTGTGGTAAAATGGAAGGGTGCCGGGCGGCAAACTGTCCGGCACCTTTGCTTTCTACGAGCATCTTAGGCGCATTGCACCAACTTACATTTGCGCCATGCTGCTGCCCCGTGAGAACACTTTCAGGTCGTTCCGTCAATTGTTCAGAGAACATTTGGAGGACATGTATGACCGGGACGAAATAGATGCCCTGTTCCGCATTTCGGTAGAGGAGCAATTGGGCGTGAAATGGTCCCATGCGATACTTGGCAACAGGTTCAGCGAGAGCGACATCAACCTTGTGTCTCCAGTTCTTGAAGAGCTGAAGGAGGGCCGGCCTCTCCAATACATTCTCGGCCGCACAGAGTTTCTGGGATGTCGGATCATGGTGGACGAGAGGGTCCTCATTCCCCGGCCGGAAACTGAGGAACTCTGCGAACTGATCCTGCAAGAGAACGCAAAAGAGCGGCCACTGAGGGTGTTGGACATCGGCACGGGCAGCGGGTGCATACCCATCGCTTTGAAAAAACATGCCCCGGAATGGAAAGTGAGTGCAGTGGAGGTCGATGCGGAAGCTCTGAAACTCGCAGACCAGAATGCCCGGCACAACAGCACTGATGTAGAATTCATGGAGCTTGACATTTTGAAAGCTTCACGCCTTTCCGACCATTATGACATCATTGTAAGCAATCCGCCATACGTGGCCGAGGAGGAGAAACTGGAGATTCTGGACAACGTGCTGGTGCATGAGCCGCACCTTGCGCTGTTCGTGCCCGACACCGACACACTACTTTTCTACCGCAGGATCTCTGGCCTGGCGGCAAACGCGCTTCTTCCTGGAGGAAGGCTCTATTTTGAGATCAACGGTAGGTTCGGGGCCGAGACTTTGGCGGTGATGGAGGCAGCTGGACTTTCAGATTGTCGCCTGATCCAAGACCTCAGCGGCAAGGACAGGTTCGCTGTCGGAAACCGGTGAGCGGAATCACTCCCCTTTCAAAAGTCGAGCGCCCCCGTGCAGGATGTGCCATGCACTGCCCTGTCTGGTCCTGAGCGTGCGCTCTTTCACTGACTTGGAATAGATCCAACGCACAGAGGCACGGTCAGCTACGAGTTCAAGCAGCATGAACCCATGGTCCATCAGATTGGCGTAGCGCACGTGCGGATTGCGTTTGCGGGCCTTGATGTAGCCGGCAGCAAACTTTGCGGCAAATTTCCCGATCTGCTCATCAAGATTGGTGGATGAGATGCTTGGCGTGACGAATTCGGCACCCACCACCCCTTTCCCTGCCTTGCGGTCATAGACCGTGGGGTCATGTGGGTCGCGGGCCAGCTCAATGCCCCATGCGGTGTGAATGTCGCCCGTTATGACTATCAGGTCACGTATGCCATGCGCCTGAAGGGTGTCGAAAATGCGGTCACGGTTTGTGGGATACCCGTCCCAGCCGTCCATGTTGCGCTGTCTTTCCTTAGCATGTTTCCCGAAATCCATCGGAGAGAACATCACATTGTTGCCCAGGATCTTCCACCGTGCCTGCGAGGTTCTCAATCCAGTGGTGAGCCAATCGGTCTGCCCCTCGCCCAACATGCTGCGCGAAGGGTCGAACCGGGCAGGGTCCTTGAAATCCTCAATGGGCGGGGTACGCCCTTCCATTCGGCCATCGATCATGAACAGATCGGCCAGGCCACCATAGTTGAAGCTGCGGACGATGGACTGCTTTTCGGGATTCTCCACCGGCAACCATTCGAAGTAGGCCCTCTTTGCCGCCAACCTGCGCGCATTCCACTCGCAGACCTTGGGGTCGTGCCTCGGTGCCCCTTGAGCGTAGCAATTGTTGGCAATCTCGTGGTCGTCCCAGATGACGATGAACGGGTGCAGCCGGTGCAATTCCAACAGGTCGGGGTCGAGACGGTACTGCGCATATCGGCTGCGGTAGTCGCTGAGGGTCAGAATCTCGTAGGGAGGAATATGCCCTCTTCCGATCGCGCCCTGCGTCCCGTTCTCATATATATAGTCGCCAAGGTGAATGACAGCATCAATGTCTGGCTGTTGGGCGATCAGACCATAAGCATTGAAATATCCTGCGGGATAGTTGGAACAGCTTGCCACGGCAAATCGCAGGCGGTCGGGATTATCGGGGGCTGTGCGCGTTCTACCTGTAGGAGAGATTCCTTCTCCGGTCTTGAAACGATAATAATAGGTGGTCCCGGCCTTGAGTCCGGTGGCCGACAGGTGTACTGTGAAGGCCGATGATGAATCTGTGCGCACAGTGCCCGAACCCACCACTTCAGTAAGATTGGTATCGGTGGCTATGGCCCAATCGACCTCCACGCTGCTGCCAATTTGCGTTGGCACCACTTTGGTCCACAGCACTACCCTGTCCTGACGCGGGTCGCCAGAGGCCACTCCGAACGGGAATTTCTCTCCCTCGTCAAGCCGTTCCATTATTCCCTGATGGAAAATGGACTGGCCTGTGCAGCTCAAGGACGCGCCCACCATCAGCACAAATGCCACCCATTTCATCTGTTCACAATTATGACCCTGGTCCACCGACCTGCACGAATTCAGTGGAATTCCTTTCGCCCTGTCCCTTACATCTTATGCCTTACGCCTTATCCCTTACGCCTTCACTCTAAAACTTCGCCACCAGCTTCACATTCAACTGTCGCGATGTGAGGTAGTTCGGCACAGCATATTGGCGGTTGGTGATATCAGAGATCCAAAGGTAGGACAGCGTATTGTTGGTTCCCAGCAGGTTGAACACCTCCAGACTCACCCACAGCGACTTGAGGTAGTGCAGCGGATTCTTCTTGGGAAACTCCTTCTTCTCGCCCTTTATCATGTAGGAGAAACCGATATCGACCCTGCGGTAGGGCGGAATGCGCAACGTGTCCTGATAGCGCTGGCTGTCGGGCGGACCAAAGGGCATGCCTGTGCCCAGCACCAGATTGAGGTGCATCTTGAGCATGGGCAGGCGCGGCACATAGTCCTGAAAGAAGAGGGAGAAGTTTACACGCTGGTCGGTGGGGCGCGGAATGTAGCCTGGCTCCACACGGGTGCTGTCCACCGGCACATTGTTCTCGGTGATACCGAACTGGATCTGCTCACCATCGGAGTTGTAATAGTTGTAATAGAAATCGTCCTTGATGTCCTCCTGCACGGTCATCACGCTCACGCTGGCCCACGACTCTATGCCCTTGACGAACTCACCGTTTATCTTCAGGTCGAGACCTGTGGCATAGCCCCTTGCGTTGTTGGTGGCGTAGTAGCGGATGCGCACGTTGTCGATCTCGTAGGGCACGATGTTGTCCAGATACTTGTAATAGACCTCGGCCACGAGCTTGAAAGGACGGCCCCAAGCGAAGAAATTGTAGTCGGTGCCGATGACCGCATGATAGGATTCCTGCGCTTTCAGGTTCTTGTTGAGCTGACCATTGAGGTCGCGCAGCTCGCGGTAGAAAGGCGGTTGATAGTACATGCCGCCCGACACGCGGAACACCACATCGCGCTTCCATCTGGGGTTGAAGGCATAGCTGGCGCGGGGCGTGGCGATGAACTGGCCGTTCACATCCCAATAGTTGAATCGGACACCGGCCGTCAGCGTGTGCTTCGAGGTGTCGGAGAACAGCCATGTGTTCTGCAAATGGCCGGAGATGCGGTTGCTCTGAAGGCTGAGGTCGGTCTTCAGCACATTGGACAACGTAAGTTCATTCGGACTGAGCGGAATGCTGTAGCCCGATGAGTCGTTCATGTTCCATTCGTTCAGCTCATCGGTGATGTACTCGTGCTGATACTGGAGGCCCCAGTCCAGCTTACGGTGGCCGTCCAGCCAATGGCCGATGTGCTTCACTGTTCCCACATTCACCGTCAGGTAATTCCTTGCATGGTCGAGGAACGTGCCGATGCCCCTGTTGAAGGCCACCTCGCCCAGATTGTCGCTGCCGAAATTGTTGTCGAGCACCCCCAGCCAGTATTGGCCCTGCACATCGAAGGTCTCGCTCTCGTTGCTGCGATAGCCCGAGGCGATGAACTTGAAGCGCAACCGCTGATCGGGACGGTACTCGGCCGTGAGCGCGCCCGTCATCGTCTCGAACGTGTTCACCTCCTGCCCATCAAAGAACACAGTGAAGCGCAACGCCTCGCTGATGGTGCCGAAATCGGTCTCGCGGTTCTCTGGGATGAAGCGGTACTGATTGAGCGAATAATGGCCAAGAAAACCGATGTCCCACTTGTCGTTCACCTCATAATTGAGCAGCGCCTGCGCGTCCCAGAACTGTGGTTTGTACTGCCCGTCCGTGTCCAGACTGCCCAGCACATAAGAGTTGCTGCGATAGCGCAGACCGCCTATCCAAGAGAACCTGTATTCCTTGGTCGCCCCTTCCAAATGCAGCGCACCGCCCAGCAGACTGCCCGATGCGGTGGCCGCGAACGAGCGTGGCCTTCTGTATTTCACATCGAGCACAGAGGAGAGCTTGTCGCCATACTTGGCCTCGAACCCGCCTGCCGAAAAGCTGATGCCCTCCACCATGTCGGGGTTGATGAAGGTGAGTCCCTCCTGCTGCCCGCTGCGCACCAGGAACGGACGGTATATCTCCACATCGTTCACATAGATGAGGTTCTCGTCATAGTTGCCGCCCCGCACATTGTATTGCGAACTGAGCTCGTTGTTGCTGCTCACCCCGGGAAAGGTCTTGAGCAAAGCCTCGATGCCACCGCCTGCCGATGGAATGATGACGGCCATCTTGGGGTCGATGCGCTGCATGGTGCTTTTGCGGTTGCTCTCGTCAGATATGAGCACCTCGTCCACCACATTGTCCTTCAGTTTCAGGATGCGGTTCAGGGTGCGCACCTCCCCTGCTGCGAGGGTGATGTCGTAGCCCTGAGGCTGAAATCGGATGTGCGAGAACGACAGCCGCACCTGCTGCCCGGCAGGCACCTGCACATTGTAGGATCCGAGGCTGTCCGATGCCGTGCCGAAGCTCGTGCCAATCACCGCGATGCTCACATAAGGAATGCCCATGCCCTGCTCATCGCGCAGTTGGCCCTGCACTGTGGCGCGGTCCTGGGCTTGGGCCAATGGGGCGATGGCCGACAGCATCAGCACAAAGACCAATGGCCAGACGAGACGTGGCCTGCTGTTGCCGAAACCCACCGATGGTCCGTGGATGCCCACCGATGGTCCGTGGAGGCCCACCGATGGTCCGGGGATGTCTACCAGTGATCCGTGGAGGCCCACCGATGATCCGTGGAGGTCCACCGATGGTCCGTAGAGGTCCACCGATGGTCCGTGGATGTCCACCGATGGTCCGTGGAGGTCCACCGATGGTCCGTGGATGTCCACCGATGGTCCGTGGAGGCCCACCGATGATCCGTGGAGGTCCACCGATGGTCCGGGGATGTCTACCGGTGTGCGGTCTGCGTCATAGAGATCAAGGCGTGCAACTTTCCTCACCGCTCAGTCCTTCTTCTCTCTACGTTTGAACTCCCCATTCTTCCACGCTTTGATGAACCGAGCCCATGCCAGCGGGTTCAGCAGGTTGTTGGGCGGGAGCTGCCCGGCATAGTAGAGCCTTGCCGCGTGCTGCTGCATGGCATATTTGAAGTTCTCGCTGCCGTCCATGCCCATGGCATCGGCCCGCTCGCGCATCTCGAACCACTCCAGATTGCGCATGGCCACCTGCTTGTCGTCCTCGGGCAGACGCAGGTCGAGGAATGCCTGTCTGAACTGCTCCTTGGTGGGCCATGGATAGACCACCGCCTCCTGAAGCAGGAAAGTGTCGGCACTCATCATCTGAATGAGAGAATAATTGCGGCTGTTCAGCGTGTCGGGAATCACGAACTCGCTGTCCTTGAAGCCCAGATACGAGAACACGATGGTGTCGAACGGCTCTGCCACGAACGAGAAATAGCCGAAATAGTCGCTGATGGTGCCCCTTCGCGAATTCTTGACAATGATGTTGGCGAAAGGAACCGCCTCAAGACTGTCGGCCGTGAGCAGCACGCCCGAGAACTGGATGAGCCTGCGCTGATCCTTGGGAACCTCCTTGTTCTGGCCCACCGCCTGCGTTGCGGACAGCACTGTGAGAAGGATGAGCAGCAGGAACGGGGAATGTATGATGGGTCTCATGGGGCGCGGACGATAACGTGAACTGAGGGCGGATATTTCCATTCGCCCCGATTATTTATTGATGTAACCGTTCAGCACCTCTAAGATGCTCATGTAAAGATCTTCGGCCTCAGAGATCTCCAATTCCGAAATGGCATCCTTGAAACGGTGGATCTCCTCGGTCAGCGTAAGCTGGTCTTCAAACCCGTCCCAGTTCTCGATGATGGTGAGCACTTCCAGCACCTCCATATAATCGCCCAGCAGCGCCACATTGAGGAACACCGGCAGGCGGTGCGAAGTGTCGAGCCCGCATTGCCAGCAGGCCGCCAGCATCTGCACACGCACCGGTTCGAACCTCGGGTCCATAAGGTGGTCGATCATCACATTCAGGGCCTCGGCATCTTTCAGGTCGAAAAGGGTGAGGGCGATGGCACTGGCCGCCTCCATGTCGTCCGTAGTGGCAAGCACTGTGAGCAAGTCGGGAATGAGGGTGGCATCGCCCTGGGCCTTCACCTTGGCGATGGCCCCCGCAACCTTCCGCCCATCACCGCTGTTGAGCTGCGCGATGAGCTGCTCGCGTTCTGTCTGGTTCAAGTCTGGCATATCAGGGCCGCGAAGTTAACCACGGGCCGGGGTTGTGGCCCCGATGCCGACAGGGCAGCTTGGCCGGCCATAATTTTTTTCAAGGAGTCCATCGGGAAGGATATTCATCGTAATTTTGCGATTGAAATGGGACTTACCAAGACCGAACACTTCTCCGACTCACAGAACCGCATGGCCGAACTGGCCAAGGCCCTTGGGCATCCCGCCCGCATCGCCATCCTACAGTTCCTTGCCAAGCAGCAGAACTGTGTCTGCGGCAGCATTGTGGAAGAGGTCGGTCTGGCGCAGGCCACCGTGTCGCAACACCTCAAGGCACTGAAGGAGGCCGGGCTCATCACCGGCACCATCGAAGGCACCAGCATCTGCTATTGCATTGATCCTAAGGGAATCGAAGAGATCCGTCAATTACTGAACGGGCTGCTCGCGGAATGCTGCACCCCATCCTGCTGCTGAAAAAAATTTGAACCCTACCATCGTAATAAACCGATAATCAAAAACCAAAATCAAATCCAAACCAAAACCAATCATCATGAACACACCATCGTTTCCCCGCATGCATGTGAGCCTCTACGTGGCCGACATTGACAGGACCGTCAAATTCTATGAGACCTTTTTCGGCCAGGCGGCCGAGAAGGTGAAGCCCGGCTATGCCAAGTTCCACCTCAGCGAGCCATCGCTCATCATCTCCTTTGTGGAAAATGCGAAAGAGATCGCACCGCTGTTCGGTCACCTCGGTTTTCAGGTGGAGACCAGTGAGCAGTTGGAACAGCGCCTTGCCGCTGCGAAGGACGCAGGTCTTGGCATCCTCGAAGAAAAGGGCACCAACTGCTGCTATGCCACGCAGGACAAGTTCTGGGTGGCCGACCCGGACGGCTATCGCTGGGAGGTCTATCATTTCCATCAGGACGTGGAATGGAACGACCCGCACTACAGCACCGGTGAAGCATGCTGCTCTCCTGCCATGGTGACCGCCCAAGAGCCTGCCAAGGCCGAGAGCTGCTGCACACCCCGTGGCGGTTGCTGCTGAAACCCCGCCCTGACCCCTCTCCGCCAAAGGTGGAGAGGGAAAATCGCTGCGGAAACGGGAATACGTATCCCACATCAATCGCAAATCGGACATCGTTAACCGACCGAAAGGAGTTCACTGTTTTCACAGTAATCGTTCTTCGCAAATCATCTTCCTCGACCTGCATCATATGATGAACCTCGCACTGCTCCTCTCCCAATCACCGCTCATCCCGCCCCAACGCGTGGAAAAACTCAACGCCCTCGCGGCCCTCGCCAAGCGGGAATTGGAGACAAAAGGTGTTCTGCGGATGAACTTCATCTGCACGCACAATTCGCGCAGGAGCCACATTTCGCAGCTTTGGGCATGGGCTGCGGCCCAGCATTTCGGGGTTCTGCCTTTCGAGAGTTTTTCGGGTGGAGTGGAGGTCACTTCCTTCAACCCACGGGCGGTGGAGGCCATGCGCAGGGCGGGTTTCATCATCGGTGAGGCAACAGGCCACAACCCGCACTATCCAGTGAAATTGGACACGCATGTCCCACCAAGGGCATGCTACTCCAAGACCTTCGATGACCCTGCCAATCCCAGCAGTGATTTCATTGCCGTGATGGTATGCACCGATGCCGAACAGAACTGTCCGTTCGTGGCAGGCGCATCGCACCGTTTCTCCCTTTCCTTTGAAGACCCCAAAGCATCGGACGGCTCTCCCGATGAGGTTGAGGTCTATGATGCCAGCGTGGCTGAGATAGGGAGGGAAATGCTCTTTCTCTTTGAGCAGATCAGGGTTTCAGCTGATCAGCTTTTCAGTGGAACGGGGCACTGAGCAAGCGCACCATTTTCAGTTTTCCATTTTCTTCAAACCTATGAAAGACACCTCCCCTCTCGGATTCTTCGAACGTTATCTCACCATCTGGGTCGCACTTTGCATAGCGGTCGGGGTGGGCATCGGGGTCTTGCTGGGCGATAGGATGGAGGTGCTCAGCGGCCTGAATATGTTCGGCATCAACCTGCCCATCACCATCCTTGTCTGGCTCATGATCTTTCCCATGATGCTTCAGGTGGATCTCTCGAAAGTGGGCGAAATAGGTCGTCAACCGAAGGGGATTCTCCTGACGCTGGTCATCAACTGGCTCATCAAACCGTTCAGCATGGCGTTCATCGCGTGGCTGTTCTTCAGCAAGGTGTTCGCTGCATGGCTCACGCCCGAGCAGGCCGAGCAGTATCTGGCCGGGGCCATCCTATTGGGTGTTGCACCCTGCACGGCCATGGTGTTCGTGTGGAGTTATCTCACCAAAGGCAATCCGCTCTACACGCTTGTGCAAGTGAGCATCAACGACCTCATTATTCTCATTGCCTTCATTCCGCTGGTAGGGCTGCTGCTGGGGGTGAGTGGCGTGGAGATCCCATACAGTACGCTGGTCACCTCGGTCATCCTGTTCGTAGCCGTACCGCTTCTGGCCGGCTATCTGGTGCGCAGGGCCGTGCTGGCCTCAAAGGGGCAGGAGTGGTTTGAGAAGACGTTACTGCCAGCTTTCAAGCCTGTGTCCATCATAGCCCTGCTCACCACGCTGCTGCTGCTTTTCGCCTTTCAGGGCGAGACCATCATCGGGCAGCCGCTTGTGATCCTTCTCATTGCTGTGCCGTTGACCATCCAGACCTACCTCATCTTCTTCGTCACCTGGGGTGCAGGCAGATGGCTGAAGCTGCCGCACAATGTATGCGCCCCCGCCAGCATGATCGGGGCCAGCAATTTCTTCGAATTGGCAGTGGCGGTGGCCATTGCGCTCTTCGGACTGCATTCGGGCGCGGCACTCGCCACTGTTGTCGGAGTATTGATAGAGGTGCCGGTGATGCTGAGTCTGGTGGCCTTGGCCAACCGATGGAGGTATTGATGGAAGCCTGCAAAGGGAGGGCAGCAGACCTGACCCCTGTTGCCAGTCCATTGCAGACCTTTGGCAGCCAAAGCCGCACCGCTTGAGCACCACCAGACGCCTTGAGACCATCACAGTTCCTGCACTGGCCGCCACCGTGCGCCTGTCAGACCTGCCGCACCACTATTTCGGGACCATCGCATCGCGCAAGGGACTTAAAAAGGCCATCGACAAGGGGCTTGTGACGGTCAATGGGCGTGTGGCATATTCTGGCGACCATATCAGCGGTGGCGAGACCATCGAGCGTTTTGAGGCCATGCAGCAGCAGAGCCCCATCCTTGAACTCAAGGTGAAAGTGCTTTATGAGGATGAACATCTGGCAGTGGTATGCAAACCTGCCGGACTTGAAGTGAGCGGTAATCGCAAGTGGACACTGCAACACGCCCTGGCCTTCAATCTCACTGCCAGTTCGCAGCCCGATGCACTGCCCCGTCCCGAGCCTGTCCATCGGATCGACCATCCGACCACTGGGGCCGTCCTGGTTGGGAAGACAGTGGCGGCAGTCATGGCGCTCAACCGCCTTTTTGAAACTCGGGCGGTGACCAAGACCTACCACGCCATCTGCATCGGACACATGCCCACATGCGGTGAAATGATCACTCCAGTGGACGACAAACCTTCCAGTGCGTCATTCACCGTACTGTCCTGTTTAGCGTCCACGAAATATGGTGGCCTCAATCTTCTGTGTCTGCATCCGCATACCGGGCGAAGGCATCAGCTCCGCAAGCAGCTGGCAGAAATGGGCAATCCGATCCTTGGCGACCGCGAATATGGGATTGAAGGGCGCATCATGACGGGCAACGGGCTCTATCTGCATGCATCGTCACTCCGGTTCACGCACCCTGTGACCAACGGGGAAATGACCGTGAAGGCCGATCTGCCGAAGAAATTCCTGAAGTTGTTTCCCGATTTGGAATCTGGTACTTTGATGAGGATTGACTGATGCCCGGCAGCCGATGATCCAAGGCCTGTTCAGTCAAGTTTCACTCCAAGGTGGTGCATCACTTTGAGCGTAAGGTCGTCCCCTTCGGGCGCTACGATGATGATGGAATTCCCAGTGCCATCGGCCGAGTTGAACACATGCGTGTAGGCCTCCTTGGCAGCCACCTCTTTCATGGCCTTCTGAATCTGCTGTGCGATGGGACGGATGAGGTCTGAACGCTTCTGGGCCAGTTCCTGCTCGGCATTCGCCAGTGCCGCATCGTAGGCCGCCTGCGTGGCCTTGAGCTCGCTGCTGGCAATGATGCGGCCGGCATCGGTCAGTTCACCCTTCTTCTCCTTGGTCTGAAATGATACATACTTTGCTTCCAATTCCGACTTCTGCTTCTCCAGTTCCGCCTGCCGCTCCATCATGAAACGGTCGAGGATGCGGTTCATCTCCTTAGCCTCGTCCATCCGCGAGAGCACCTGCTCCATATAGACATGGCCAATGCGAGGGCTGTTGTCCACTGACATCGAGAGTGTTAATAGACCTGCGAGGAATGCGATGGCTGCGTTTTTCATTATGAACGGTCAAGTGGTTTAGTATTGCTTATTTCGCCTGCAAGTTAGGCCCCCTGCCCGCATGCGGTATCCGTTGCTCTTTTTCCGGTCGCTCTCCTTCGCAGTGCTGACACTGGGATGCACTTTCACGGTGGTCATAGGCCGCATTTCGGGGCGACCGCACACCTTCTCGCTCAAGGTCCAGCAGTTCTGGAGCAAGGCCATGCTGCGAAGCTGGGGCGTTCGCACAGTGCTTCATGGCACACCCCCCAAAGGAGGGCTCATCATGTCCAATCATCAGAGCTATCTCGATATCTGGATGATTCCCAAGTACTGCATCAGCGTGTTCGTGGCCAAGGCAGAGGTAAGGAGAATGGCCCTTGTGGGATGGGGGGCCAGTTCGGTGAATACGGTGTATGTGGACCGCACAAGCAAGGACAGCCGCAGCAGGACCCGAGAGGCCATTGCCGACCGTCTGCGCAAGGGACGCTCGGTGATCATCTTCCCTGAAGGGACCACGCATTCAGGAAAGGAAATGCTGCCGCTGAAACCGGGCATGTTCTATGCTGCTGCCGAAGAGGGCTTTCCCATCATCCCTGTGGCCATTGCCTATGAGGATGCTGGTCTGATCTGGGTAGGCGATGAACCGATAGGCAAGAACTTCTTCAGGAATTTCGGACGTTGGCGCAGCACTGCGCACATCCATTATGGGGAACCGATCACCGGAAATGACCCGGAAGCAATGATGCAGCAGGTGAAGGATTGGATTGAAAGCGAGAAGGACCGCTTGCTGACACAGGCCAAGGACCGCTAAAGGCCCTTGATCCAGATCACCGACTTGGTCTCGAAATAATCCTCATTGAAGAAGGACTGAATCGGAATGATGCGTGCCGTCATCTTGGCTGCACTCATTTCCTCGGCAAGGTCACCGCCCTTGAGGGCCAGCAGTCCACGGACAGACTTGGCGGTCTTGGGATCCAAGCGCCCGCGCAGCCACTGTTTCAGTTGCGATAGCGGTGCCACGGCACGGGTCACCACAACATCGTAGGTGTGTGGCAGCAGCTCCACACGGGCCTGTTCTGCGGTCACATTCTCCAGACCGAGTGCTTCGGCCACACCGTTCACCACCTTGATCTTCTTTCCTATGCTGTCCACCAGATGGAACGTACAGTTGGGAAACATGATGGCTAACGGTATGCCCGGAAATCCACCGCCAGTGCCTACATCCAGCACTACGGTTCCATCATCGAACGGAGCAGCTTTGGCAATGGCCAACGAATGCAGCACGTGGTGAACATAGAAGGACTCCATGTCCTTTCGCGAGATCACATTGATCTGCGCATTCCATTCCTCATAGAGCGGCAGCAACTGCGCGAACTGCGCCTGCTGCCTTGCCGTGAGGTTCGGAAAATACTTGGAAATGACAGTGATTTCATCAGCCATCTCAGCCTCGACCAACTTTGAACCGTGAACTTCGAACCCGCGCTGCGTCAGATCTTCTCCTTACTGTTCTTCAGGATATTGTAGAGGAATTCGCGCGCACGGAACAGCTGCGCCTTCACAGTGCCCAGCGGCAGTTCCAACTCAGTGGCGATCTCCTCATAGCTGTATTCCTTAAAATAGCGCAATTCGACAAGTGTGCGATAGCGCGGCTTCAGTCGCTCTACCAGTCCTTGCATCAACAGTGCCTTCTGCGCTTTGATGTAGGTCTCTTCGGGATCGAGGGTGTTGCTCGGCACATCAAAGGTCATTTCACCACCGTCAGTACCTTCAATCGGCTTGTCAAGCGAATAGACGTGCTTCTTCTTCTTGCGGATGAAATCGATGCAGTTGTTGGATGCGATCTTGAAAAGCCACGTACTGAAAGCATAATTCGGGGTGTACTGATGGAGCTTGTTGAACGCCTTTCCGAATGCCTCTATGGTCAGATCGTCAGCATCGTCCTTGTTGTTCACCATCTTGAGCAACATGAAATAGATGCTGTCGCGATAGCGGTCCATGAGCAGCGCATATGCCTTCTGGTCGCCACGCTCCACGGCCGCCTTCACCAGACGGTAATCATACTGAGCTTTCTCAGAGAGGTCCGGGTTGAACTCTACTTCCATGCAGTAGGTGGTTTAATGAGTACGGAGGCACTTGCCAACGCGTTGAAGATCGGTGAGAACACGTCTCCCAGCAGCGAAAATAAGAAAAGGTCGGGTTCTTTCAGAAGCCGCGTGGTGGCTCGCATGATCGACAAGTGACATACCCATTTCACTGCGAGCGCCACAAAGGCCGACCAATAAATGGATTGAATCGACAGAACCACAATAAACGCCCCATAGAAGCAGATTGCAGAGAAACTGTAAATCCCCAGAAAAATTTTCGACTCCCACCGATAAAGCCCCGGTGTGGTCAGATGTCTGCGTTTCTGGTGCCACCATGTGGCCAAAGTGTCCTTGGGGGCCGACAGGGTGTGCGCATCGCCATGAACCGCTATCGTGGTGTTGGCCCCTGTCGAGACCTCGTTCACCAACAGATCGTCATCGCCCGAAGCTACATGGCGGTGTTTGATGAATCCCTTGGTCTGAAAGAACAGTTCCTTGCGGTAGGCGAGGTTGCGCCCAACACCCATGTAGGGCCGGCCGGCCAATGCATAGGACAGGTATTGCAGGGCTATGTGCAATGCCTCGTAGCGATACAGCTTATTCAATAGACCTGGGCGTTTTTCAAACCCCCCGTAGCCAAGCACTACCTCTTTGCCGTCCACCATTGCTGCGCTCATCCGCCTAAGCCACTGGTCGCTACGTGGGCGGCAGTCGGCATCGGTGAAGACGAGACGGTCATACTTCGCTCCTTTGATGCCCATGGACACTGCGAACTTCTTGCCGCGCATGTTGGCATTGTCACGGTTCAGGTCGATGGAATGAAGATGAGGGAATGCCTTTTTCCATTCGTGCAGCAGGATGTCGGTCTCGTCAGTGCTGTGGTCGTTCACCACGATTACCTCAAACTGCGGATGGTCCTGATTGAGCACCGACTCCAGATGCCTACGGAGATTCTCCTCCTCGTTCCATGCACAGATGATGACCGAGACGGGCTCTGTGCCCAATTTCTCCTCTTCCACCTTGTAGAACAGCAACCTCACGAAGAAATATAGATAGTAGAACAGCTGCACCACAAGCGCAGCCCCCAGCACCGCAAGCGCAGCGGTCTGCCATGCATGGACAAGCAATATGTTGGGGATAAGGATTTCCACAGCTCAGATATGGGACAGGTCGTAGTGGCCGATGACAGGGTGCGTTCCCTCACCCGGA
This sequence comes from Flavobacteriales bacterium, assembly GCA_021739625.1. Lineage (GTDB taxonomy): Bacteria > Bacteroidota > Bacteroidia > UBA10329 > UBA10329 > UBA10329. The sequence goes on from JAIPBJ010000006.1 coordinate 30,113, forward strand.
CCTTGAACACGGAACCTTGAACCCATTGCCCAAAACTACCCGCACCCCCGATGGACGTTCACTTACCTTTGGCCGACTTATGAACATGGGGCTGGGATTTCAGATCAATGCCAAGGACAAGGGTTCCAAGGCACGTGCAGGGACATTCAAAACCGCGCATGGAGAGGTGCAGACGCCCATCTTCATGCCTGTTGGCACCATTGGCACAGTGAAAGGCGTGCATCAGCATGAGCTGCGTGATGACATCCGCGCTCAGATCATTCTCAGCAATACCTATCACCTTTATCTGCGGCCCGGCATGGAGACGCTTGAAAAGGCGGGAGGGCTGCACCGTTTCATGGGCTGGAATGGCCCCATCCTTACAGACAGTGGTGGCTATCAGGTCTATTCATTGGGCCATCGCAGAAAGATCAAGGAAGAAGGCGTGACATTCCGTTCACACATCGATGGGTCGAAGCACTTCTTCAGCCCTGAGAGCGCAATGGATATTCAGCGCACTATCGGGGCCGACATCATTATGGCGTTTGACGAATGCACCCCTTACCCTTGCGACTATCATTATGCCAGACGGTCGATGGACATGACCCACCGTTGGCTGAAGCGCTGCTGCGACCATTTCGATGGCACAGGGCCGAAATACGGTTTCCATCAGGCCCTGCTCCCCATTGTTCAAGGCTCTACCTATAAAGACCTGCGGATAAGGTCGGCAGAGACCATCGCATCTTTCGACCGCGAGGCGAATGCCATCGGTGGCCTCAGCGTGGGCGAACCCGATGAGGAGATGTACGCCATGACCGATATCGTCTGCGGCATCCTTCCAGAAGACAGGCCGCGCTATCTGATGGGCGTAGGCACCCCTGTGAACCTCTTGGAGAACATCGCCCTGGGCATCGACATGTTCGACTGTGTGATGCCCACCCGCAATGCGCGCCACGGACTGCTTTACACGTGGGATGGCATGATCAACATCAAGAACAGGAAGTGGGAGCACGATTTCGGCCTGCTCGACCCCAAGGGAACTTCCTACGTGGACACGGCCTATTCCAAGGCATACCTGCGTCACCTGTTCCAGACCAAGGAGCTTCTCGGGCCACAGATCGCCAGCATCCACAATCTGGCCTTCTATCTCGACCTGATGCGCACCGCCCGCGAACACATTGTTTCCGGTGATTTCAGAGAATGGAAGGACGGGGCCGTGGGAACTTTGGCTCAGCGACTTTAATCTCCAGGGCTGATAGTTCAGTATCCGCAGAATCTGGTCACCTCATCAGATTAACGTGGCCCACGTAATGGTGCGGCTCTCCTTTGATGTCCACTATATTGAACATGTAAACATAGACGCCCTGCTGCACGGGATGCCCGTTCTTGGTGCCGTCCCAGGGGAATTCCATGTCGCCAGACTCGAATATCTGCGAACCCCATCGGTCGAAGATGACCATCTGATAGCTGGCCACTCCCACCCCGGTGCCATAGAAGGTCTGGTTGTGCGCATCGCTGTTGGGTGTGAACGTGTTCGGGATGTAGAAGTAGTATTCGGGATCCACAATCACCACGGTCTGTGCGGTGTCCATACAGCCGAACTGCGTGCTCACATACTGCGTGATAGTGAAGGTGCCGGTGTCCTGATAGTTGTGTGTCACATGCTGAATATCATACCATGTCCCATCACCGAGGTCATAGGTCCATGAGGAAATGTTCGGACTGCTGAGGTCTGTGACCCGCATGCGCGCAAAAAGCAGTTCAGCCCTGCGGGGATCGACATCGAACCATGCGTCAGGCTTTGGATACTCGGTGATATAGTCCTGATAGGTGGCTGATGAGATGCAACCGTTGCCAGAGGTGACCACGAGCGATACGGTGAAGACACCTTCATCGAACGGGCCAAGTGTATCTGTGTGATAGATGTTGACAGGGAATTGCCCATAGACACTGTCGGTCCCATCTCCGAAGTCCCACTGCCACGAGGCAAGACTGTAAGGGACGGGGATCGTGGTCTGATCCAAGAACTGAACAAGGAAAGGCTGGCAGCCTCTGGTCGTGTCCACGGTGAATGCTACCCGGGGCAAGGGATAGATCTCGACCGCATGCGTCACCGTGTCCACACAGCCATGGTTGCTTATCACAGCAAAGGTCACATCATAGAATCCTTCGTCATTGTACAGATGAACAGGGTCAGGAATTGTGGATAGATTCCCATCACCGAACTGCCACGACCATTGCACCAACGAGTCGTTGGGATAGTTGTCCAATGTACTGAGGTCACCGAACGCAGTCGAATCCTGATGACAGTTGGCGATATTGTCACTGAACATGGCTGCCGGTTTCGGATGAACTCGGGCCGGACCGATGACAGTATCATGCATACAGCCATTCTCGCTGGTCACGGTGAGTGTGATCTCATAGTCGCCCCATGAGTCGTAGTAGTGAACAGGATGTTGATCCACCGTGTTGATGTTGGCATCTCCGAACCGCCAGTCCCAGCCTGTTATGAGGTCGCTCCCTGCTAAGGTGCTCAGGTCTGTGAAGGATGTCGGGAGTGGAAAACAGACCGTGTCAAAAGTGAATGAGGCCACTGGCACAGCGAAAATCTCCAAGGCATGATACATGGTGTCGCGGCAGCCGTGGTCGCTCACCACTATAAGTTCCACATCATAGATGCCATGCGTGCCGAAATAGTATGGGCCGGGCGCAGTCGCATCCATCAGGGTGCCATCATCCAAATCCCAAAGATTCTGCTCAATGGTACCGCTGGGAACCGTTGAACCGTTCACGAAAACAGCAGGGTCATAAAGGCAGACATCATTCACAGCGAACAAGGCCACTGGAAGATCGAACACTTCTGCCGCGTGGGTAACCGTGTCGCGGCATCCATTGTCGGTCTCCACCATCAGCGTCACATCGAAAGAGCCGCTTGAAGTGTAGATATATGCGGTGTCCTGGGCTGAAGAGGTTCCGCCATCATCGAAATCCCACTCCCATTGCACAACCGATGAACCTGCTGCCACCATAGACTGGTCTGTGAACTGGCTGGCATCGTTCAGGCATTCATCAGTAAAACCAAAATCTGCATCAGGCTTAGGGTGCACAACCACCGTTCTGACAACGAGGTCCACACAGCCCTCATCAGTGGTGGTGGTCAACTGCACCTGATAGTTGCCCCCCGGTTGGAAGATATGGGTCGGATCCTGTTGCACGGAGGATCCTCCATCCCCGAAACTCCAGCTCCATCCCACGATGCTGCCACTGCTCACAACGCTTGTGTCTGTGAAGCCTGTGAAGAGTTCAGCGCACACCGTGTCATTCACAAATCCGGGCTGCGGTGATGGATAGACGGTCACCTGATGCACAATGGTATCAGAACAGCCAAATGGGGTGAAGGAGATGAGCCGGGCATCGTAGGTGCCCGATATGGTATAAATGTAATTGGGGTTCTGCTGTGCACTGCTTCCCCCATCCCCGAAATCCCACGCCCACTGAACAATGCCATCGGGGTGGGAAGACTGGTCGCTGAACGCAGATGCCAAACCTTCGCAGGCCTGCTGAACGCTGAAATCCGCCACGGGCGGGGCATGCACGATCACAGGTAGAATTGCCTGCCCTTCGCAGCCGAGGTCGGTGTTCACCGTTAGTTCCACATTGTAAGTTCCGCTCGTGCCGTAGGTGTGCAGCACATCCTGGGTCACTGCCTGCGTCAAGTCGTCCAGATCCCATTCCCAAGTGTTGATGACACCTGAAAGTGTCGTGCTCCTGTCGCTCAGGTCATTCGGGTCATTCAAGCAGACTTCAGTGGCTATGAAATCGGCTACAGGATTGTAATAGACCTCCACCTGATGGGTCACCGAATGTGAACATACGCCCAGCGAGGCAGTCAGTTCCACATCATAGATGCCTCCGGCCGTGAAGATGTGCGAAGGATTCTGCGAAGTCGATGTGGCCCCACCATTGTCAAAATCCCACTGCCAAGTGTCTATGACCCCAGCGGTAATTGAGGCGGCATCGGTGAATGAGGTTGCCGTGCCCTGACACTCAAGCGTGAAAGTAAACTCTGCCGTCACCGTCTCCTCTTCAAGCAGGATATCGGTCACCTCACACTGACTTCCAAGGGTGTAGCGCGCTTGGAAAGTGCCCGTACCAAAGTTGTTGGCCGACACGTTGAGCACCGCGTTGGTCTGCCCAACGAGTGCCACACCCTCGCGGAACCACTGCCAAGTACCTCCGGCACTGTCCGATGCGGCAGTCAGAACCACGTTGTCCGAACAATAATCTCCAGTTGGGGCTATGGTCAGCGAATTGAAGAAGTCGGTCTCATTGAGAATCAGATTGTCAAAGTAGAAATAGGGGTAGCAGGCTCCACTGTAACCGGGGGGCAAGGCACATGGAGATCCGATGATGACCGCATTGATGTTCTGGGCAGGCGTAAAATTGACAGTTATCAGATCCCAGGCCGCCACAGGCACATAGTTGGTGCTGCCTAGAATGACCCAATTGGCACTCGCCCCACTTGGACAGCCGTTCGTATTCACTGGAAGTGTATTGCAGTTCGGACTTCCATAGATCACAATGTCGATAGGCTCGTAATTGATGGTGCCTCCATTGCAAACCCCGCCCTGTCCATCAATGGGCGTGGATGCGATGTCAAACGTGAGCTGGTAGTTGTTGCCTGCGGTCATGGTGCTGGACAGGCACGAGCCGACATATTCCTGCCATCCGGGCGAGAAAATGGCACCGAGAATCCCGTTCCCGTCCGGAAAGGGCACAAGTCCTGCCGAAGTGGCCGCCCCAAAAACGAACCCACAGGTGTTCATGTAGTCAGAAGTTGGAGTGCTTGCCTGGATCCAACCCGAAGCGCAACTGACCTGACTATAGGAACTTGGGCAGCAGTTGGTCTGCTCGAACGATGCGTTGGGAATGAGCGAAGGGGCACTTGTGGTGTTGGAGAATCCTGTGCAGGCACACAGCGGGTCGTTCAGGTCGATAAGCCCATCGCCATTGTCATCAATACCATTGGCGCAATTCTCCTGAGCATGCAACAGAACAGGCAACAGCAGCACCAACAGTACGCCCCAAGCGGCCCGTCCATTGAAAAACCCATAGATCCGTTTATTCCGATTCACGATCGGCCAAGTTAGAAATTGCCTTGAAGGTTGTGCATGACCTTGACGATGAATGCAGGAGCAAGTTGCCGTGCCCCATAGTTCTACCTACTACTTTCGTCCCATGTCAAAAAACGTGGCAGTGGTCGGTGGCGGAGCAGCCGGATTTTTCGCGGCCATCACCTGCAAACAGCAATGCCCGAAGGCATCGGTGATCATTCTGGAAAAATCAGACAAGGTGCTGGCCAAGGTGAAGGTGTCGGGCGGTGGGCGATGCAATGTCACCACCTCGGTGACTGACATTTCAGCACTCATCACTAATTATCCCAGAGGGGGAAAGCGGCTTCGCAAGTGCTTCTCTCAATTCGGACCCTCGGATACGGTGAAATGGTTTGCAGCAGGCGGTGTCCGACTGAAGACCGAGCCTGATGGCCGCATGTTCCCTGTCACCGACTCATCGCAGACCATTATCGACTGTCTGATGGGCGAGGTGCATCGGCTGGGCATCATTATCAGAAAGCAGGCAACCGTGAGCAGGATCATTCTCAATGAGAATGAATTTGAATTGAATTGCGGGAATGCCGGCCTCGTCAGGGCCGATCGCGTCATCATCACAGCAGGCGGAAGTCCAAAGACCGATGCATACCGCTGGTTGGAGGAATTGGGCCACACCATTGAATCGCCCGTGTCTTCACTTTTCACCTTCAACATGCCCGATGAGGACATCACCGCACTGATGGGCGTGGTGGCAGACCCTGTGTCGGTGCGTATCCAAGGCACAAAACTGCAAAGTGGGGGTCCGCTGCTCATCACGCACTGGGGCATGAGCGGCCCGGCCATTCTCAAGCTCTCGGCTTTCGGAGCACGGATATTGAATGGGATGGACTATGCATTCCGTGTGCAGGTGAACTGGTTGAATGACTTGACCGAAGAACATGTGCGCCTTATGGTAGAGGCCCATCGCACGGCACACCCAGAAAAACAGGTCGGCAATGGCAACCCTACGAAGCTGCCTTCCAGACTATGGCTATTTCTGGTGGCAAAGGCAGGAATTTCAGAAACTTCCCGCTGGTCAGACATTCAAGGCAGGCCAATGAATCGGCTCATCAACGTGCTGGTGAACGATGCGTATGCTGCCAAAGGCAAGACCACCTTCAAAGAGGAGTTCGTGACCTGTGGCGGGGTGTCGCTCGAAGATGTGAATCTGGAAACGATGGAAAGCCGTGTCTGCCGAGGGCTCTACTTCGCTGGCGAAGTCCTGGACGTGGACGGAATCACAGGCGGATTCAACTTTCAGGCCGCATGGACCACCGGATTCATCGGTGGGCGCGCCTGCGCTGCTTCTCTTTCAGAATAAGGGAAAGCTCGCGGCCCACCTGCCCGGCCACAGAGGTGTTCTCCTCGGCCCTGCGGATGAGATAGGGCATCACCAGCCGAACAGGGCCATAAGGCACATACTTCACCACATTGTAGCCTGCATGGCCGAGGTTGAAACTGATGTTGTCGCTCATGCCGTAAAGCTGAGCTGAGAAGACCCGCCTGTCATCCCTCGCGATACCCTGCTCCTGCAACAGCCTGATGAGATGGTGCGAGCTGGCCTCGTTGTGTGTTCCCGACATGAGACAGATGCTGTCCAGATGCTTCACGCAATAATCGAGTGCCGCATCGTAGGCCACATCGGTCTCCTCCTTGGTCGGGTGGATGGGAGATGGATAGCCCTTTTTGGCCGCACGCTCGCGCTCCTGCTCCATGTAGGCCCCGCGCACCAGTTTGGCCCCGAGCAGATATCCCCTCTGCATGGCGCGCCCGTGGCTTTCCTTCAGAAAGTCCAAACGGTCTGAACAGTACATCTGAAAGGTGTTGTAAACCATCACCTCCCCGTGGTTGAACTCCTCCATGAGGTCGGTGACAAACCCGTCCACGGCAGCATGGAGCCAGGTCTCCTCTGAGTCCACCAGCACCGGGACCCGATGTTCGGCCGCTGCAACTGCGATACCCCGGACACGTGCCATGCCCCGGTCATAAGCAGTCTGTTCACCGGGTCTCAGCTTTGTCCCACTGCTCACCTTCTCCAAAAGCACGCCATTCACGATGCCCGTAGGTTTGAACACCGCAAAGGGAATGCGTCTGTCGGTCGTGGCACGGACGATGGTCTTGACAACCTCGGCTGCTGCACGGTCAAAGTCGGCCTCGCTGTCCGTGCCTTCGGCAGAATAGTCGAGCAGGGTATGCACCCCACCGGCATGGAGGCGTTGGACAGTCTGCTCACAGTCGGCCACGCTCTCGCCTCCACAGAAATGATTGAACACTGTGCTGCGGATGATGCCAGTGACCGGCAGTTGGAGCGACAGGGCCATTTTCAGCACCGATTGGCCCATCTTGACCATTGTTGGACTGCCCACCATCCGAAAAAGAAGTTCGGCACGGCTCAGTTCAGCATCGCTGCGGTCGGCAAAGGCGATGGCGGTGTTATCGAAGGCTACCATGCTTGGAAATGAAGCGGCAAATATAGGTGGGCAACAATCTGTAGCGCAGATTCACCTGTCAGCAATGCCGCGCCCATGATCTTCTATACCAAGGATGCGAAGTTCAGAACACGGTCATACTTAAAAATGATCAAAATCATCCGAACTCATGACTTCGGACTAAAAAGTCCGAAGTTTTGCACGCAACTTTGCCCTCACAAGCCACGCCATGTTCTTCTCCAAGACCTGCGAATACGCAATCAAGATCATGATTCATCTGAAGGTGGAATTTCAGGACGGTCAACGGTTGGGGCTGAAGGGCATTTCAACGGAAACAGAATCACCGGAACCTTTCACCGCAAAGATTCTGCAGCAGTTGGTGCGCCATGGGCTGGTAGAATCTATGCGCGGGCCGAATGGCGGATTTGCCATCAGAGATCCAAAATCGGAACTCAATCTGCTTCAGGTGGTCAGGGCCATCGATGGAGATGGCATCATCTGCAAATGTGTCCTGGGCCTTGAAGAATGCTCCAATGAGAATCCATGTGCGGCCCATGACCAGTTTGTGGAAGTGCGCAATCACTTGGCCCATGCGCTCTCATCCACCACAGTGAACCAAGTCGCGGTAGGCGTTCGGAATAATCAGAGACTATTGAAAAGAAGACCGGTTGCTCACTGACATTTCTAACATCTCCTTAATAACGGATTTCCTTATCGTTTATTCTTTTGCATGATGCCCGTTCAGTCCAAATATCCCATTGCGCAAGCCCGCTATTGGGGGTTTCAGGGAAATTCCGCGACTGAACCTCATCAGAACAGCGTATTCAGGAATGCGAAAGCAACTGGCGAAAGCGTTGATGACCAAGCGGATTCAAAAAGCTTATTCACCTCTGCATTCATACATGGTTGGCTTAGGGCGGCCGTGCTGTTCTTTCTCGTGGCCTCCATTTTCGGACTCACGATGCGCTACCTGTTCGTGGGCGAGCTGCCCCTCGTCACCTACAAACATCTTCTGCACGCACACTCGCATGTGGCCCTTATGGGATGGGCCTATATGCTCATGAGCGGGGCACTGCTGTTCCTTTTCATTCAGCGCACCGAAAGGTCATGGCTCTACCGGGTCATATTCATTTTGAACGTAGTGTCTGCGGCCGGCATGGCACTTTCCTTCCCTGTACAGGGCTATGGGCCTGTGAGCATCACCTTCAGCACCTTGCACCTCTTCACGGTCTATGTGTTCGCCTATCAGTTCCTGCACGACCTGCGCAACTCCAAGCAGGGCGATGCCGCCCGGTTTGCACGATGGAGCATTTACTGGCTAGTGCTGTCCACGGTCGGGCTTTGGGCCATTGCCCCTGTTGCTTCAATTCTAGGAAAACTGCACCCGCTCTATTTCATGTGCATCCAGTTCTTTCTTCATTTCCAACTTAACGGTTGGCTCACATTCGCGGTGCTCGCCCTGTTGGTCCAATATGTTCAAAGGGACAGCCCGGGTGTCTCCATGTCGAAGACCGGGTTCTGGATACTGCAAGTGTCGCTTCTGCTTACCTATACACTAAGTGTGACCTGGAGCAATCCGATACCGGCACTGTTCTACATCAACAGTTTCGGAGTGGTGCTTCAGGGCCTGGCCTTCCTGATCCTGTTGTGGCCCCTCCGCTCGTTGCCATCTCTTTCGTGGAAAGATGCCGACTGGAGGAAGTGGCTGCTGCTTGCAGGAGTGGCCTGCATCATCCTCAAGGTGTTGGTGCATGTGGCTGTGGCGCTCCCAGTTGTGGCAGAGATCTCCTATACCATTAAGAATTTCGTGATAGGGTTCATTCACCTGGTGGTGATAGGGAGTGCCAGTCTATCTGCGGCAGGCATCATGCTCAACCGCGACCTTATCCCTTCAGACCGATGGTCGCGATACGGGTGGCAGTTGCTGCTTTCGGCATTCCTTCTCACCGAGGTCATGCTTATGGGACAGGGGCTGCTGCTGTGGATGGAATTGGGATTCGTTCCTCATTACCATCTCATCCTATTCTCTGTGTCAGCCATCTTCCCGGTCGCCCTGCTCATCGTCCTGTCAGGCTTTTGGCGAAAACAGGATTCTGAGCCGGTCCTGCAAACAGTAATATCTCAACCAACAATCAGATAAAACAAGTCACTAACCCGAAAAACCAGACCACCATGAACAAAGTCATTCTTTCAATCACACTGATTTCAATGGGCCTCATCATCTCCTGCGGAGGTGGCGACACCACTGCACCGAATGCCGCAGAGACTGCGGTCACCGAAGCACCCAAGGCAGACCCGAAAGGCATTGGCGCCATCACCAGTGTCACACTCACCGATCCGATGGAACAGTCCATGATAGCCAGCGGCAAGGCCATCTATGAGATGAAATGTTCCGCATGCCACAAGCTGGACGGGATGCGCGTGGTAGGGCCCGGTTTCTCGGGCATCACCAACAGGAGGAGACCTGAATGGGTCATGAACATGATCACCAACACAGAGGTGATGTTAGAGAAGGATCCCGCAGCACAGGCGCTGTTGGAGGAATGTCTGATGCGCATGCCCAACCAGAATCTATCGACAGGGGATGCGCGCGATGTGCTCGAGTTCATGCGCAAGAACGATGAGGACACCGCAGGCAAGAAGGACGGTGCCGTGAACAGTTGAACAAACAAGAACCTTTCAATCAGTCAATTAACCAACCCGTAGAAATCATGAAAAAACAGATGAAACAATTGCTTGTGATCGGGCTTGGCGGCCTGATGTGGACTGCCTGTGGCCAGCCTCAGGGCGACAGTGCATCTGAGGTCGCAGATGCCGCAGATGCACCCGGACAATCTGCAGTGCAAGATGAATACTCAAGGCCCAATGTGGTGCAGGTCGCGGTGAGCTCAGCCGACCACTCCACGCTGGTTACAGCAGTGACCACCGCAGGACTGGTGGACGTGCTCTCCAATGTAGGCCCATTCACCGTGTTCGCCCCGGTGAACGATGCCTTTGCCGCCCTGCCCGCAGGAACTGTTGAGTCGCTTCTCAAGCCTGAGAACAAGGCACAACTGACGGACATTCTTGAATATCACGTGTATGTGGGTGTCATCCGGACCAATCTGATGCGTGACGGAATGACCCTCAACCAAGTGAACAGCAAGAACGTGACCATCACCAAGGACGGTGACAGGTTTAAGGTGAACAACGCCAACATCATCGCCTCTATCGATGCTGCGAACGGTGTGATCCATGTGATCGATGCCGTGCTCCTCCCGCAATAATCCAACCATCAACCAACCACTGAATCAATCGACAGAAATCATGAAAAAATCAAGCTTTTTCCAATTGGGGACGGCCGTTGCCGCTGCGGTGGTCATCGGGCTCTTCCCCGGGTGCAAGCCTAAGGCCCCTGGTCAGGTGGGCGTGGGCGATGCCGCCACGAAAACGTATGTTGCCCCAGGGCAGTACGATGAATTCTACAACATCGTCTCAGGAGGATTCAATGGACAGATGAGCGTGGTGGGACTTCCATCAGGCCGGGTGTTCCGAATCGTGCCTGTGTTCTCTGTGAATCCGGAGAGCGGGTATGGCTACAGCGAAGAATCGAAGGCGATGTTGAACACTTCGTTCGGTTTTGTTCCATGGGATGACCTTCACCATATTGCCCTGTCCACCACCAAAGGCGAGCATGATGGCCGCTGGGCGTTCGGCAATGCCAACAATACGCCCCGAGTGGCCCGTGTTGACCTCACCACGTTCGAGACCACAGAGATCATTGAGCTGCCTAACAGCGGAGGCAATCACTCTTCGCCATTCATCACTGAGAACTCTGAGTATGTGGTGGCCAGCAGCCGATTCTCCGTGCCGATCGGCACGGACGCACAGCGCGATGTGCCTATCAATACCTACAAAGAGAATTTCAAAGGCACTGTGAGCTTTATCAGCGTTGACACTGAGGGCGGAATGAAACTGGCTTTCCAGCTGGTGGCTCCACCTGTGAACTTCGACCTTGCGCGCTCGGGCAAAGGCAAATCTCATGGTTGGTTCTTCTTCTCGTGCTACAACACAGAGGCCGCCTACTCGCTTCTTGAAGTGAACGCATCACAGAAGGACAAGGACTATATCATGGCACTGAACTGGAAGAAGGCCGAGGAGTATATCAAAGAGGGCAAAGGAACGATGACCAAGGCGCGCTATGCCCACAACAAGATGGACCATCACTCATTCACAGCCACATCCACCATACTTGAAGAGGTGTTGCAATTGGACCCATCGGTGCTCAAGGACATCATCTACTTCATACCATGCCCGAAGTCTCCTCACGGCTGTGACGTTGACCCATCGGGCGAGTATATCGTTGGAAGCGGCAAGTTGGCCGCGCAGATTCCCGTGTTCTCTTTCACCAAACTGATGAAGGCCATAGAAGACAAGGATTTCGAGGGCGACTATGCGGGTCATCCTGTGGTACGATACGAATCGGCCCTCCACGGCATTGTTGAGAAGCCGGGCCTCGGGCCGCTCCACACAGAATTTGACGGAAAAGGCAATGCCTACACGTCCATGTTCGTTTCCTCTGAAGTGGTGAAATGGGACATCGCCACCCTGCAGGTGCTGGACCGGATTCCGACCTACTACTCTGTGGGTCACATCTGCATCCCTGGCGGCCCGACTGCCAAGCCTCATGGAAAATATCTGATCGCCTACAACAAGATCACCAAGGACCGCTATCTGCCCACCGGGCCCGAGCTGTGCCATGCCGCCCAGCTCTATGACATCTCTGGTGACAAGATGAAACTGCTGCTCGACTTCCCGACCATCGGTGAGCCGCACTATGCCGAAGCACTTCCTGCGAGCCTGATCAAAGACAAGCAGGTGACGTTCTACAAGCTGGAGGAGAACACCCACCCTTATGCCGCCAAAGGCGAAGGCGAGGCCAAAGTGGTGCGCAAAGGCAAAGAGATCCATGTTTACATGACCTCGATCCGCTCGCACTTCTCGCCCGACAACATTGAGGGTGTGAAGATCGGAGACGAGGTGTATTTCCACGTGACCAACTTGGAGCAGGACTGGGATGTGCCGCATGGATTTGCCATCCGTGGTGCGAAAACTGCTGAGACGCTGATCATGCCGGGTGCCACGCAGACTTTGAAATGGGTTCCTGAGCGCGTAGGCGTAGTTCCTTTCTACTGCACAGACTTCTGCTCTGCCCTTCATCAGGAGATGCAGGGTTATATCCGGATATCTCCGGCCAACAGCAATGTGGAGCTGAAATACTCTCTGGGCGAAACAAGCCCACAGTAGCAGGCTCCCGGCCGGCACAGGTTGGGTCAGATTGCAACAACAACGGCCTTGCCGGCCACTTTCTGCCGATGAACGGTCGGGAATGCACAGGCGTTCCCGACCGGACAACGGTCTCACTGAACCAATGAACAAATACCCTAAGAGATGAAGAAGTTGCTGCCAACTTCCAGGATTGCCATTGCTATTGCATCACTGCTTCTCGCCATCACTTTCTTCACTCCCGTCTGGTATATCTGGATGTGGGCACCGCAATATCCTGAAGGACTGAGCCTGTACATCTGGCTCAACAACATTACCGGTGATGTGGACATCATCAACGGCCTGAATCACTACATCGGGATGAAGCACATCAAGGTGGAGATGTTCCCCGAATTCGAGGTGATGCCCGCCATTGTAGGAGGTATAATGGCATTCGGCCTGCTGACCGCGCTGGTGGGCAGACGGTGGCTGCTATGGGCATTCCTGTTGACATTCATCGCCATCGGCATTGCGGGGATGGTGGATTTTTGGATGTGGGGCTATGACTATGGCCACAACCTCGACCCCACTGCGGCCATCAAAGTGCCGGGCATGGCCTATCAGCCACCTTTGATCGGCAGTAAGGAACTTTTGAATTTCATCGCCTACTCCGCTCCCGACATCGGGGGCTGGATGTTCATCTCGACCGGGCTGCTAACTGTTTCGGCCTTGGTCTTTGACATCGTCAGAAACAAACGATAGACATGAAGAACCCCCTCATCATCATCGCACTGCTGGCCTCAACGCTGGTGTTTTCGTGCAACGTGGAGCCAGAGCCTATCAACTATGGCAAGGATGCCTGCGACCATTGCCGCATGACCATCATGGATCCCAAGTTCGGGGCAGAACTGGTCACGGCAAAAGGCAAGGTGTATAAGTTTGACGATGTGAACTGCATGGTCAACCACGCCAAGGGGCTTGCGGAAGGACTGTCGGGTGCCGCGCACATACTGGTGACCGACATGCAACAGCCTGCCACACTGATCGCTGTCGGATCGGCATTCTTCCTGCGGTCTGATGAGGTGCGCAGCCCCATGGGAAGCCGGGTGGCCGCATTCTCGGAACAATCCGTGCGCGACAGTCGACTTGAAATGTGGGGAGGGACGGCACTTGATTGGAACGAAACAAAAAACATCTTCGAATGATGCGTTGGACTGCCGTGATGCTGATGCTGGGATGGCAGACCGCAGATGGCGGTGTCATCAGGGCCGGTGATGGCCGCAGCGTTGTGCAGGCGGTGGAGATGGCCGCAGCGGGCGACACGGTGATAGTGCCGCAAGGGACTTACGCAGAAGGCAACATCCTGATCAGAAAGCCGCTGACAGTGCTCGGTGAGAACATGCCCGTGATGGACGGCCGCATGAAGGATGAGATATTCACCATCGCTGCCGAGCATGTGACCATCGATGGGTTCCGCATCATCAACACGGGAAGGTCGAGCATGGAGGATCTGGCGGGCATCAAATGCCTTGACGCGCACCATGCCGTCATCCGTAACAACATCTTTGAGAACACTTTCTTTGGGATACATATTTCCAATTCGGACCACAGCACCATCAGCAACAACAAGCTGTCGTCTTCTGCCGAGTTCGAGTATCAGTTGGGCAATGGCATCCATCTGTGGAAGTGCAAGCATGCCTTGATCGAGGGTAACGAGGTCACCGGCCATCGAGATGGCATCTACTTTGAGTTCGTCACCCTTTCGTTCATCAGAAAGAACATCAGCCAAAAGAACATGCGCTATGGGCTGCATTTCATGTTCTCGCACGATGACGCGTATGAGGACAACGTGTTCCGTAACAACGGGGCGGGTGTTTCGGTGATGTACACCCGACATGTGAAGATGCACCGCAACGTGTTCGAGGACAATTGGGGCAGTTCATCCTACGGCCTGCTGCTGAAGGACATCAGCGACAGCGAGGTGATCGGCAACCGTTTCACAGGCAACACCAGCGGCATATATATGGAAGGCACGAGCCGCACAGTGTTTGACGGCAACCTATTCAGGCAGAACGGATGGGCCATCAAACTGATGGCAAGCTGTGACGGCAACAGTTTCAACCGGAATAATTTCAGCGGCAATACTTTCGACATCTCGACCAACGGGGCGCTTGTGCTCAACTCCATGAGCCACAACCATTGGGACAAGTATGAGGGCTATGACCTCGACCGCGATGGAATAGGCGACATCCCGTTCCATCCCGTGAGCCTGTTCTCGGTCATCTCAGAGCACATCCCATCGGCCATGCTCATCTGGCGGAGCTTTCTGGTCTTTCTGCTTGACAGGGCCGAGAAAGTGATGCCCGCGGTGACGCCCGCCAACCTGAAAGACGATAACCCCATGATGCACGCCCATGATCTCGGTTGAGGACATAAGGAAGAACTTCGGAAACCTGCGGGCCTTGGACGGGGTGAGCGTTGAGCTGTCGAAAGGCCGCTCCTACGCGTTCATCGGCCCAAACGGGTCGGGCAAGACCACGCTCATCAAATGCATCCTCGGACTGGTGATCCCCACCTCGGGCGACATCCGTCTGGAGGGAGAAAGCATTCTCAATCAATGGGACTACCGCGCATCCATAGGCTACATGCCGCAGATAGGCCGCTACCCGGACAACATGCGCATAGGCCAGTTGATGGACATGATGATGAACATCCGCAACCACAGCGGGGCGTTGGATGAGGAGCTGATTGCGGAGTTCCGACTGCGCGACATGTATGACAAGCCCATGCACGGCCTCAGCGGGGGAACCCGCCAGAAGGTGAGCGCGGCCTTGGCCTTCCTCTTCAACCCGCCCATGCTGATACTGGACGAGCCCACGGCCGGACTGGATCCGGTGTCGGTCGAGATACTGAAGGACAAGATCAACCGCGAGCGCACGGATGGCAAGCTAATCGTGATCACATCGCACGTGATGAGCGACCTCGATGAACTGTCCTCTGAGGTGATCTACATCTGCGATGGGCGCATCCATTACAACGACTCGATAGACAACTTGAAGCAGGAGACCGGCCACGAGAGCCTTGGCCGCGCCATCTCCAAAATAATGAACCGTACAGCCACCGCATAAAGCCCACCCTCCGTGCCCCGCATCATCAAATACATCCTGTATGACATCCTGCGAACGCGGTTCATACTGTTCTACACGTTGTTCCTGCTGCTGAGCGCTGTGGGCATGTATCAACTCGACAGCGACACATCGAAGGTGGTGCTCAGCATGATGAACATCGTGCTGATCGTGGTGCCGCTGGTGAGCATCGTGTTCACCACCATCCATTTCTACAATTCCTACGAATTCATCGAATTGATGCTGGCGCAACCGGTGAACCGCACCGTGGTGTTCCTGTCGCAATACCTGAGCGTGGCGCTCTCGCTACTGCTGGCCTACACCGTGGGCATCGGGCTGCCGATGGTGTTCTACGGCACGGAGGCGAGCGGGCTCACGCTCATCCTGTCGGGGGCCATGCTCACGTTGGTGTTCGTGTCGCTTGCATTCCTTTCGGCCGTGCTCACACGCGACAAGGCGAAAGCCATCGGTGTGGCACTGCTGTTCTGGTTCTACTTCTCGCTGATCTTCGATGCCTTCGTGCTGTGGATCCTCTACAGTTTCAGCGACTATCCGCTGGAGAAGGTGACCGTGGCCCTCATTGCCCTCAACCCCGTTGACCTTGCCCGCATTCTGATGATCCTGCAGCTCGATGTGTCGGCCCTCATGGGCTACACGGGCGCATTCTTCAAGGACTTCTTCGGTGGCGGAATGGGTTTCGCCTTTGCCACGGGCGTGCTGCTGCTCTGGGTGGCCGTG
Source organism: Flavobacteriales bacterium (assembly GCA_021739625.1). Taxonomy (GTDB): domain Bacteria; phylum Bacteroidota; class Bacteroidia; order UBA10329; family UBA10329; genus UBA10329. The sequence goes on from JAIPBJ010000006.1 coordinate 46,778, forward strand.
CCGCTGGGGCTGGCCATGCGCGTGTTCAAGCGCAAGGATCTTTGACGGGCAAACGGAATTCTTTTCATCAGAATGAGGTTTTCCTTCATCAGAATGGAGAATTCCTTCATCAAAAATCAGAATTCCTTCATCAGAATCGAAAATTCCTTCATCAAAAATCAGAATTCCTTCATCAGAATGGAGAATTCCTTCATCAGAATGGAGCATTCCTTCATCAGAACCCTCAGATCTTGAACCGCACCTGCACCCGGATGTCCGTGCGGTGGTTGCCGTCTATCTCCTCCAGGCCGCTGCCCACGGTGGGGCGGTCGTGGTAGAAGAGGTTGGCGATGCGGAACCACACGCTGATGTTGCGCGTGATGTCGTAGCGGATGTTGAGGTACGCTTTCATCCCCTTGTAGTAATAGGCAGGGAAGGAATAGGCATAGAGGATGTCGTTCTCGTAGGCATAGATGCGGGCGTTGTAGGTCTCCGTGTCGAAATAGGCCAACCGCGTGCTGAACGAGACCGGGAAGCTGAGCGGTTTGAAGATGAGGTCCTGAAAGACCATGAAGCCCTGCTCCACATCGCCATCGCCCCTTCTGTAGCGTGAATACTCCACACGGCTGCGCAGCGACCACGCCTTGCTGAGACGGTAGCTCAGGTGCAGGCGGTAGGAGCTTCGCCTCTCATCCTCAATGTAGCGGATAGGCTCGGTGTTGCTGTCCGCAGAAACGGTCACCTCCTTGTTCTTCTGTCGGAAGCGGAACGAGATGTCGAGGTTGCGATTGGGGCGATAGCTGAGCTGCGCGATGCCTTCATAACCATAAGAAGGACTGTTGACCCCATAGCGCAGCCACGGGAAACGGAACAGGTCGAAGAACCCCGTCACATACCAGCCCCTGAACGGGTTGAGGCTCACTCCGAGATAATAGCCCGTCTCGTTGTTCATGCGCGAATTCTCGGTGACAGCATTGGCGTAAACCGCCTGATAGTCGGCCTCCAGATGGCGCACCATGGCCGTCACGGTCACTTTCGGGTCAAGCGTCATGAGCACCCCGTGCGTGGTGGCGAAACCGAGGTTCTGGCTCATGCTGAATTCGCCATAGAAATTGAAATTGCGGAAAAGATAGCTGTAGTCCACCCCGAAGTTGCTGTTCTGTGTGCCGCTGAACTCGTTCACGTTGTAGAGGTCTGCACTGCGGGTGAAGGGTTTGGAGAAATGGTAGCCCACCCCTGTGAAACCCACCTGCAACCGCTTGTGGCGATAGTTGATGTTGCTCCCGTAGATGAGTTCATCGATCGCCTGTTTCTTCTCCAACTCACCGGGCGTGCGGTGGAATCCGCTGCTGAAAATGGAGCTGAACGCCTCCTCGGCCTCTGTCAATGTGTCGCTGGTGATGGAGGTGATGCTCGCGTCCACAGATTTGTAGCTGATGAAGGCCGTCACGTCCACCCGCTTGCCGATGGATATGGTGGCCGCGCCCCCGCGCAGGAAACGGTTCTCATCCACCGAGGTGTAGGGCCGCAGCCCCTGCGCATTGCGCTTCACCCCTACTCCATTGGCCGACTTGCCGAAGGCCAGCCCGCTGAAGAACGTGAGCCCCTGCCCGAACTGCGCCTGAAAATCGCCCAATGCTGCGGCCTTCAGAATGCCGATGTTGCGGACGAAGAGGTGCGCACTGTAGAAGTCGAAGCCCTGCTTCTGGGTTCCGGTGAAGAATTCCTCGCCCGCGTCCTTCTCCATCGTCACGCCCCAGCTCACACGGTTGCCGAACTGAAAGCGGTATCGCGCCCACACGCGGTCGGGCGAGCCGAGATAGCGGCTGTTCGGGCTTTGGGCCAGCAGGCTGTCCTCAATCTCGGTGTAGCCCTTCTTCTCCTCCAAAGTGCGGTCGTAACGAACCACCAGCTCATGTCGGCCCTCCTTCCACATATTGCGCAGGTTGAACTTCGCGCTGCCCGACTCATTCACCGTGACGAATGGCATGATCATGCGGATGGTGTTCAGGGAGAATCCCTTGATGCCTTGCAATTCGAGGATTGACAGCAGATTTCCGTGGTCCTCGCGATGTTTCAGCAAAGCATTGATGGCGATGTCGTCCAGAATGATGAGGCGTTCGAGGTCATCGCGGGTGGCGGCATTGATGTTGAGCGGCTTCTCGCTGTAGATGAGCAGGTCGTCCACCAAGGTGTTGTAGTCGATGTTCTCATCGTTCTCACCGGCCTGCTCCGCGATGGTCTCCACCAGCACCTCTATCATCAGGCTATTGCGGGTGTCATTCTCCTCCTGCGCCCATGCTCTGCCTGCTGCCGACAGGGGCAGAAGCATGAGGAGCAGATATCGGCTGAGGGTTCTCAAAGGGAAAATAGAAAATTGAAAATTGAAAATCGTGGTTGCGTCACCTGTTCTGTGGACTATCGACCGTGGACTATGGACTCCCGACCCTTACCCCTTCTTCTTCACATTGAACATGTATGCCAACGATGCCTTGGGCGAGAAACCGAGGATGGGATGGATGGCCCCCGCGATGTCGAAATGGAAATGCTTGAGACGGAGCCCGAAACCGATGTCCATGTGCAGCGGTAGGGTTCCCATTCCCAAGCGGATGGCGAACTGTTCCACAGGAAGGTATTCGATGCCGATCTTCACATTGGGGTCGAGCACAAGATCCTTCTCCACCTCCACGGCCATGAGCACCTTCTTCGAGAAATCGTATTGAAGGCCGAGGCGGAAGTTCATCGGTACACGCTCATCCGTGCCGTCCTCCAGCACGGTGCGGGTAAGGTTATAGGCATGGAATCCTGCGCGCAGTTTGGGCGTGATCTGCGATAGGAGACCTATCTCTGCCACAAAGCTGTGACGGTCGCCATAGCCTTCGGCCAGATGTGTGTTCAGATAGTTGAGCTGCAGGCCCACGCTCAGGAAGGGGAAGAGCTGCTTGCCGTAGGCCAGTCCGTAGCGGCTCTGGTTGTAGAGCGTATTGCCGAACCTCGCGAAGCTGATTCCGAAGGTGCCGAACTTGCTGGCAGGAATGGCAATGGTGGCGGCCTGCAGGTTGAGGTCGGGCAGCAGGAAACGGTTCTCGTAATAGACCGCAGCACCCGCCTGTTGCAGACCCGCCAATGCGGCCTGGTTGTGGTGAACGGCCCAGAGGTCGGTGAGCGCCACCGTGGCATGGCCCATGCCTGCCGAGCGCGCCCCCACCGGGAAATCGCTGCTCTGCGCAGAAGCGGACACGGCCGTCAGCAGAAAACCTATGGAGAGTAGAGTTGACCTCATTCAGCCCGATGATGTGGCCGAAAGTACTACTTACGGCTATGGGCCGGGCGTTATGCCTCGGTTAAGTGATGTGGGAATTGAGAAAATGGAAAATCGTAACCGAGGCCACCTCTGACCTTCACGACTACCTACCATTTTCAATTTTTCATTTTCTCGAAGTATGTTAAGAAGTAGATCGAAAATCATGGACACCCGGGCAGGTCAGAGTACTACATTTGTCTCCCGGTCATTCACTTGCCGTCCATCGGCCCAATCTCACTGAAATGCCGGGTACCAAATACATCTTCGTCACTGGTGGCGTGACTTCCTCGTTGGGGAAGGGCATCATCTCCGCCTCGCTCGCCACGCTGCTTCAGGCACGTGGTTACCGTGTCACCATCCAGAAACTGGACCCGTACATCAACGTGGATCCAGGCACGCTCAATCCTTATGAGCATGGCGAATGCTATGTGACCGAGGACGGGGCAGAGACCGACCTCGACCTCGGCCACTACGAGCGTTTTCTCGGTGTGCCCACCAGTCAGGCGAACAACGTGACCACCGGCCGCATCTACCAGACGGTCATCAACAAGGAGCGCGAAGGAGCATTCCTCGGCAAGACCGTGCAGGTGATCCCGCACATCACCGATGAGATCAAACGCAGGATCCGACTCTTGGGGGAGACAGGCGAGTATGACATCGTCATCACAGAGATCGGAGGCACTGTGGGCGACATCGAGTCGCTTCCTTATATAGAAGCAGTGCGTCAGTTCAATTGGGAGGTGGGTCCGGGAAACCATCTTGTAATTCACCTCACGCTGCTGCCCTACCTGCGCACAACGGGCGAACTGAAGACCAAGCCCACACAGCACTCTGTGAAGATGCTGCTGGAGAGCGGCCTGCAACCGGACATTCTCGTGTGCCGTGCCGATAGACCCATTCCCAAGGAGCAGCGCATGAAGATCGCACTGTTCTGCAACGTGACCAAGAATGCGGTCATCGAGTCGTTGGATGCAGAAAGCATCTATGAAGTGCCGCTGCTGATGCAGAAGGAGAAGTTGGACGAGGTCGTTCTCTCGAAATTGAAACTGAAGAAGAACGATGTTCCGGAACTGAAGGACTGGCGCAATTTCATTGACAAGCTGAAAAACCCTGCCCATAAGGTCACCTTAGGACTGGTGGGCAAGTATGTGGAGCTGAAGGACGCTTACAAGAGCATAAGCGAAGCGATCATCCATGCAGGTGTGACCAACGACTGCAAGGTGACGGTGGAATGGATCCATAGCGAAGATGTCAATGCAGGCAATGCAGAGCGCAAACTGGGCCATCTCAACGGTATTCTCGTTGCCCCCGGCTTCGGAGACCGTGGCATTGAGGGCAAATTGGAAGCCGCCCGTTTCGCCCGCGAGCATGGAATCCCCTATTTCGGCATCTGCCTGGGCATGCAATGCGCTGTGATCGAGTTCGGCAGAAACGTACTGGGGATGAAAGGGGCCAACAGCACCGAGATGAATGCGAGCACGAAGTTCCCTGTCATCGCCATCATGGAAGAGCAGAAGAAGGTGACCCGCAAGGGTGGCACCATGCGGCTCGGGGCCTATCAGTGCAAGCTGGAAAAGGGCAGCCTTATGGCCGAAGCTTACGGAACGCTGAACATCACCGAGCGGCACCGCCATCGCTATGAGTTCAACAACGCCTACCTGAAAGACTATCAGAAGGCAGGCATGAAGACCACAGGCATCAATCCCGATTCGGGTCTGGTGGAGGCGGTGGAACTGGAAGGGCATCCGTGGTTCATAGGCGTGCAATTCCACCCCGAATACCGTAGCACGGTTGCGAAACCGCATCCGCTGTTCGTGAAATTCGTGGAGATGGCGATGAAGCGGGGCACGGCCTGAGCATAAGGCTCGCATAGCCTCGCGGTTCCTTTTTCCTGATGGTCGTTTTCGATGGTCGTTACTGATCGCCCTTGGCGGCAGTGGATGCCTTAACTTCAATATACAGAGGACTACGTAGGGCCGGTTCAATGCCCTGAATGTCCTTTGACCGTTGAAGGCCGGCCGGTCACACTGGCCTCCAAGGAATCCAGAAACCTTTCAAACGGGGCGGATCTGAAAAGCCAAACGAGTAGGGAACCCAAAGACCACATCATCATGAACACAGTTTCTACACTCAAAAACCTTCCGATCGCACTGGTCCTGGGCCTCGCCCTTCTGCAATCGGCATCGGCCCAAACATGGACACTGATGGACGAGACCTTCACCCAGAGCATGAAGGAAATCGAATTCTTCGATGAGAACACAGGCATCGTAAGCCGGGGCTATGCCATGAACACGACCTCAGATGGCGGCACCTCATGGGGCAGCGACATCGATTTCACATGGACAGTGAACGCGCTCAAGTACACCGGGGGATCCACCCTTTTTCTGGGCACCGGAAACGGCACGATCTTCAAATCTGTGGACGGTGGTGCCAACTGGTCTCAGATTGGAGGCTACATCGTCAGCGACATCCGCAGCATGGCCTTCAATGGGTCGAACGGCATTGTGGTGGACAACAACTGCAAGATCGCATGGACCAGCAATGGTGGCGACAGTTGGACTGCCATACCAAGCGATGACCTCTGCGGAAACCTGAGCCGCTTGGACCATGTGGACATGCCCTCCTCGACCGTGGCCTATGCGGGCGGAAACAACGGATACATGTTCAAGTCAACGGACGGTGGTCAGACTTGGACGGCCATCACCTCACTGCCAGCAGAATTCGATGATATGAGCGGAATGTCGTTCCCGACCACCGAGGTGGGCTACATCACCGGCAGCGTAATGAACGAGAATACGGCACTTGTGCTCAAGACCACCGATGGCGGTGCCAACTGGACGGACATCAGCGCTGGTCTGACCCAGAGCATATCGGACATCTTTGCAGTGAACGCCACCACAGTGTATGTGGGTGCAGGGGGCAACAAGATCTACAAGTCAACGGACGGAGGTGACAATTGGGCCGTGGATTATACCCATCCTGTCTGCACGCAGTGCGCCATCAAGGAATTCGATCTGGGCGGCACCACGCTTTATGCCCTGTTCGACAACGGTGGAGAGCACAAGAAGATCGTGAAGCTGGCCAACGCCACGGTAGGGATCAACGACACACCGGACCAGAACACCTTCAGTGTCCGTCCCAACCCGAGCAATGGGATATTCAGCATCACTTTTCAAAAGGCCCCCGTACAACTGGATGTCTATGACGTTCTGGGCAATCTGTTGTTCTCAAAGGGAAACCTTTCCCTCACCAATGTTCAACTGGATCTGAGCCATCTGTCCAAGGGCATTTATGTGATGAAGGCGTTCGATGGCACTGGCGCAAGCACGCAACGGTTGGTGATCGACTGACACCTGCCCGGAGCTTTGAAGGAAGAAGGCTGTCTCCCACACGGGGGCAGCCTTTTTCCATGACCTGCAAGCCCTGTTCGAAGACCGATGGAATGCAGGACGTTACGGCAGCAGGAGACATGCAATTCATCGCCCCGACACGGGTCTGCAACCGTGTTCGGGCATCGCACTGGCACAAGGGAACGGGTCATCTTCTTCCACATAAATCCTGATGCCCGCCCCCCTCTGCTAATCATATCTTTGCCGCCCTTAATTCTCAATTGGAATGGATAAGAACTCGGCCATCGGGCTGACACTGATACTGCTGATATTCGTTGGATTCAGCTATTTCAACCAACCCTCGGAAGAGGAGGTCGCGGCTGCGAAGCACTCACAGGACTCGGTGGCGGCCGCACAGATAGAGCAACAGCAGGCACAGGAGATGGCCGTTGTGAAGGAGGCCATCACTGAGCTTCCCACGGGGTTGGACACCACCCTTACGGACTCGGCCGCGCAGGTGGCGCTCACCTCACAGTTCGGGGCTTTCGGGGCTGCGGCCAAGGGCGAGGACGGTGTGGTGGTGCTGGAGAACGATGTGCTGCGCATGGAGGTGAGCCGCAAGGGCGGACACCCGCTGTCGGTGCAACTGAAGGACTACCGGACCCACGACTCGCTGCCGCTGATGCTCTTCGAGGGAGAGCAGAACCGGTTCGCTCTGGAATTCTTCTCGCAGAACAGGCGCATCAGCACACAGGACCTCTATTTCCAACCATCGAACGAGGGCATCACCGTGACGGGCGATGGCGAGCGCAACCTGAGCATGAGGCTGAATGCCGGAGAAGGCCGCTATCTCGAATATGTCTATACGCTGAAGGGCAATGACTACATGGTGGATTTCGACATCAACCTTGTAGGGTTCGACCAGCTGATGGAGCGCAATGCCACGAGCATCGACCTGCATTGGCGGGCCGACATGCCTTCGCAGGAGAAGAGTCTGAAGACCCAGCAGGAGAGCAGCACGGTCTATTACCGTTTCAATGACGGTGAAGTGGATTATCTCTCTGAGCGCAAGGACGAGAAGCAGAGCTTTGTGAACCGGTTGCAGTGGATCGGTTTCAAACAGCAGTTCTTCAGCACGGTGCTGATCGCAGAGAGCGGTCTGGAGCCGCCCAGCGAGGTGGAGACCATTCACGATGAGGCCAGCCTCGATGTGGTGAAGACCTGCGATGCGCGGCTCACGCTGCCATTCGCGCATGGTGCGATGGAGCAGGTGGCGTTCAGATTCTATTTCGGCCCCAACCACTACAAGACACTGAAATCGTACGACATCGGCCTCGAACACCTCATTCCGTTGGGCTGGGGCATATTCGGGTGGGTGAACAAGTATGCGGTGATCCCCGTCTTCAACCTGCTGAGCGGGACCGGATGGAGCTATGGCATCATCATTCTGATACTGACGCTGCTGCTGAAACTGATACTGGCGCCATTCACCTACAAGAGCTATCTGAGTTCGGCCAAGATGAAGGTGCTGAAACCGGAGATCGAGGAGCTGAACAAGAAATTCGAGGGCAAGGACGACCCCATGGCCAAGCAGCAGGCCACCATGGCGCTCTATAGCAAGGCGGGGGTGAACCCGATGGGCGGCTGCCTGCCCATGCTGCTGCAGATGCCCATTCTCATCGCCATGTTCCGGTTCTTCCCTTCAAGCATCGAGCTGCGGCAACAGCCTTTCCTGTGGGCCGAGGACCTGAGCAGCTATGACAGCGTTCTGAGCCTGCCGTTCGAGATTCCGTTCTATGGCGCCCACGTGAGCCTGTTCACCATACTCATGACCATCAGCACGCTCATATACACGCATAAGAACATGGCCATGAGCGCGGGCAACCCGCAGATGGAGCAGATGAAATGGATGATGTACCTCATGCCCTTCACCATGCTGTTCTGGTTCAACAGCTATGCATCGGGACTGAGCTACTATTATTTTCTGGCCAACATGGTGTCGTTCGGGCAGACCGCGCTTTTCCAACGTTTCGTGGACGAGGACAAGCTCCACAAACAGATTCAGGAGAACAAGAAGAAGCCCGTGAAAAAGTCGGGGTTCCAGAAGCGTTTGGAGGACATGGCGAAGAGCCGTGGCTACGAGGCCCCCAAGCCGAAGAAGAAGTGAGCATGGGTTCAAGGTTCAAGGTTCAAGGTTTGGGGATGATGGCCGCACTCAGTGCGATACTGTTGACCGGCAGTTGCAAAAGCAAGGAACAGACCACGGTGAGGCCCACGGAGACCACAACCTCTGCGACCACAACTGCCACCGAAGGCCCGGCCATTCTGGCCACCATAGAGCGCACCTCGTGCTTCGGCAGTTGCCCCATCTACAAGGCCACCTTTTTCGACAATGGCGAGGTGATGTATGTGGGCAGGAATTTCGTGACCAACATCGGCACCTACACCACCCTCATCTCGGCCGAAGAGCTGCAAGGGATAAGGACCATGGCCGAGGACGTGGGCTATTTCCTGCTGGAGGACGCCTATCCCACCCCCATATCGGATTTCCCGAAATGCATCACATCGGTGCAGATGGACGGGAAGAAGAAGAGCGTTCTGAACGGTGAGAACGCCCCGCGCGACCTGATCGGTCTTGAGCGCCACCTCGATGGCCTGCTGAAGGAACGCGAATGGGTGAAGGTGTCGGACGTGAGCCGCTACTGACCCGGCAGCGGTCTGCGCGACCGTTCCTTGATCTCGTTGGCGAGCATGTCGATGGCACCGTCCTGTGCATCGAGCCGCAGATAGGAGCCCTTGCCCCTGCGGGCGATGCGCTTCATCATCCGCTCGGCATCATCATCGCCAGCATAGCCTGCCACCGAAAGGATGATGCCCTTGCCGGCATGGTCGGCAGCCATGAGAATGGCATCCTTCTCGGTGAACGATGAGGAGTTGAACATGCCATCGGTGACCAGAATGAGCTGATTGTTGCCGCCCTCGACCCATTGCGCGGTAAGTTGGGCGTAGGCCTCCTTCATGCCTTTGACCCCACTGGTGTAGCCTTCGGCCTGGAGGTCGAAAATGAGGTCGATGATGGTCTCGGGCGCGGTGACGGATGTGGGGGGCAGCACGGTGAACACCGCTGCGTTGAACGCCAGCACCGAGAGCCTATCGATGGGCCGCATCATGCCGATGAGACGCGCGGCCGCTGCCTTGAGCCTGTCGAGCTTGGCATCCTTGTTCATGGACGATGAGACATCGAGCAGCAGCACGATGTTGTTGGGGCGATAGGTGGCCTCGGCAAATTCGGGGGCGGGCGCCTGCACTGCCGTGGCCGGTGGTGTCTGCTCCCCAACGGACACTGGGGCCACTGGGGCAGCGGGCGGTTCGTCAAACTGGTCGTTGACGTTGATGCCAAGGTCGGTCTCCGGTTCCTCCACCTTTTTGGGAGGCTGTGGCACAGGCCGCACGGGCCCGGCCCATCGGTCTTCGGCCACCGGTTCCTCCATCTGTTCGTTGACGGAGACCCCCATGTCGGCCACCGGTGCTTCGGCCGGCACCCTGTGCACGGTGACCGCCTGGGCGGGCCGCTCAGGCTGTTGGGCGGGGGGCTGCATTCCGCCCTTCTTCCGGGGTTCGACCATGATGATGACGGTTCCCTGCCTGCGTTCGAGCGCAATCTCCTCCACGGTGGGCCGATAGTCGGGATGCTCCACCTTGGCTGTGAAGCGGCCCATCTCCAGTCTGGTGCGCACAAGTCCGCGACTGTCGGTGGTGTAGGTGGCGCGGCTTTCCTCTTTCTTGAACAGCCCGACCGTTGCGCCCACCACCTGCTGGCCCGTTGAGCGGTCCACCACGGTGATGGTGCTGGTGCCCGAGGACTGTGCGGGCTGGTCTGCGCTGAATGTGGGGCAGGCGGTGAGGGCGTTGTTGCGGAGCGAGACGATGTTGCCGCGCAGGGTGAGGCGCTGCGGCCTGTCGGAGGCGTTGGAAAAGAGCTCCACCTCTTTGGAGAAGGGGCCGTTGTCGGCCGTGTAATAGTGGATGGTGACCTCGGCCGTCTCACCGGGGCCGATGCTCCTGTTGGGAAGGACGACCTGCACATCGCGCCCGAAGTGCTGGGGCAGGAACATGAGTTTTGACGTGCCGGTGTTGGTGAGGCGGAAGACCGCAGGCGGGCTGTCCCAATCGCGCACGGTGCCGAAGTTGAAGGAGGTGCTCTGCCAGTCTATGCGCTGCCCCGATGCCATGGAGCAGGCCAATGTGATGAACAGGGAAAGCAGTGGGCGTCTCATGTGGCTAAAGGTAGCCAACGGGATGGGGGGAGAGGAGACCTGTTTCCCAGCGGAGACACATTCTCCAGCGGAGGGCTTTATGGAAAAGTGCCGACCCATGCCCTAAGGGCCGCTCCACATTGCTGTGGAACGGTTTTTTTTTGGTACTTGCCGATTCTTACAGTGAAACCCTGTGATAGGAAATATGGAACACCTGATAGGAGAACTGAAACACCAAATAGGAGAAATGGAACACATGATAGGATATATGGAACATATAATAGGATGAACAGAACATCTGATAGGAGAAATAAAATGCCTGACAGGATACATGGAACATTTGATAGGATAAATGGAACATACGATAGGAAAGACTGAACATCTGATAAAAGAAATGGAACACACGTTAGGAGTGATAGAACAGATGTGTTCCATGGCTCCGATCGCATGAGAGACCTGTACGGGCAAATGAATCTCGGAACCGGATACCGTTAGAACAATGAATTCTTGAAGAACATGATCGACAGACCCTACACCTGCACCGACCCTCAGGCCGTTCAGCGCTGCGAGAGCATGCTGCTGGCCTATGACGACCACATGGCCGCCTTCACTGCTCTGGACCCGGATTTCAATGCCACGTTCCGCAACGACTGGCGCGCGGCCATCGATGCCTGTATCGCCTATCCCACGGATGAGAGCACGCTCGACCTGCAAAAGGGCCACGGGCAGGTCATTGACCGATGCATGGAACAGTGCCGCATGGCCCTTGCCGACCTGCGCTATTATGCCAAGAAGGCATACAGCACCAAGGGCCGCTACCGTGTGTTCGGGTTCGAGCGTCACAACAGATTGCGCGGTTCAACGGCCAACTATGCGGTGTTCATGCACACGCAGCATCGGCTGGCGCTGCGCTTTCAGCCCGACCTCGCGGCCAAGGGCATGACCCCTGCGCAGACCGATGCCCTGCTCACCTCTGCCACCGCCCTCTGGGATGCCGAAGTGGGGCAGGAGACCTTCAAACGCGAACGCATCCTGCACACCGTGGAGCGCAGCGAGGCCTTCCGCCATCTCTGGTCCTTTGTGCAGAGGTTGCAGCACGCGGCCGATGCCGTTTTTGAGAATGATGCGGTGGGAAGGGGGCTATTTGTGGGATGATCGGGGCCGAGGAACGCGACAGGTATTGGAAGGTGATCGAGGGGAAGGTGGGGTGAGGGAGGCGTTGCCGCCCCGTCCACGTCCCTTCATAAAGGCTAATTTTGGCCGCAAGCAATAGCATCATGGTCAACCGCATAGGCATAGGCAATTTCAAGTCGATCGACAAGCTGGAGTTCGAGCTTGGCCGCTTCAACGTGTTCATCGGTGAGAACGGCTGCGGAAAGAGCAACATCCTTGAGGCAATTGGGATGGGTGCTGCAGCGTCTGCCAATAAACTGGAGAATGAATTTCTGAGCAGTAGGGGCATTCGGGTTACCGATTCTCTTTACATGCGATCTGCTTTTTCTTCCAAAAACTCTGGGAAGGACATCAGCATTTCAATTCAGATTCGAGATATTGATGTGGAATGGTCGATTTCGAACGATAATCAACCGTACTCTTCATGGCAACAGGAAGCAGTTGTGAAAGATGGTGTCGATTCGTCCCCTGAAACTGAAGAACCATCCGAAGTTGACAGCCTATTGAAATCATGGAAGGCACTTGAGACGGACACCTACAATCTTTTAGTTGAAGAAAAAAAAACGGAAGATCCAACTCGTAAGAGAGAAATTGGAAAAGTTCTAAAGCGTGTGGAGGAATTCTTGCCTCGACTTCAGGAGACGTTTCAGCAAATAATTGCCAAGACGTTACACATACCCTTAGGGCAATTCCAGATTTACTCCCCTGAAAACTCGTCATTGAGGGCGTTTGAAAGAGAAGGCCAAATAGAGCCGTTGGGTCTCAAAGGCGAAGGGCTCTTCAAACTGCTTAAGACCTTTGCACACACAAATCCTGAAGCTATCCAACGGATCGCTGAGGAATTGCAGGTCTTCGATTGGTTTGAAAGCTTTCAGTTGCCAGACAAGACAATGTCGGACGAGCGGTACATCAAAGTGAAGGACCGCTTCCTTGATGATGCGCTGGATCAGTTCGACCAAAGGAGCACCAACGAGGGTTTCCTTTTCGTGCTCTTCTACCTCGCACTGTTTATCAGCAAGGACACGCCCAAGTTCTTCGCCATCGACAACATAGAGGCTTCGCTAAACCCTAAGCTGTGCAAGGAACTGATCGCCAAGCTCAACCGCCTTTCGGCAGAGAACAGCAAGCAGGTGATCATGACCACCCACAGCCCGGCCGTGCTCGATGGTCTCGACCTGACGGATGACGAACAGCGGCTGTTCGTGGTGTATCGCAACAGTGAGGGGCGCACACGTGTAAGGCGGGTAGAGCCGCCCAAAGTGATGGCAGGCGAGGAGGAAGTGCCGCTGTCAGAGGCGTTCGTGCGCGGTTATCTCGGAGGCCTCCCTAAGAATTTCTGAGCGGTGGCAAGGGTGTTCGGCATCATAGCAGAAGGACCGAGTGACATTGCTGTCATCCGGAACATCCTGACAGGCTATTTCTCAGACCCCGACCTTGAGTTGACCGAGATTCAGCCTGTGAAAAAACAGCCCAGTGGAGAGTATGAGGCGGGCGGCTGGAATCAGGTGCTGGCCTGCTGCGCCTCTGACCGCCTGCGCGGTGCCTTCCAGTACAATGAAGCAGTGATCATTCAGATAGACACCGATGTCTGTGAAGAGAAGGGCTACGATGTGTCCAAGCGGGGCGAGAAGGACAAGGTTGTGATGCCTGAGGAACTTATTCTCCGTGTGGAGGAGAAACTGTCCGCCCTCATCGGTACGGAGGTGATGGAGAAGTTCACTGACCGTATTTTGTTTGCGGTGTGCGTAGATGAACTGGAATGCTGGCTGCTACCGTTGTATTATACCGATAGGAAGAAATCCAAGACTACTGGATGCCTGTCCACGCTCAATCAGGCTCTCGGGAAAAAGGAGGATTTCACCATTGATGTGAACAAGAAGAACCACCGATACTACGAGGTCATCTCTGAGCCATACCGCAAGAAGCGAAAGGTATTGATGGCTGCCGCTGAGCAGAATGCGAGTTTCAAGGTTTTCATGGACAGGTTGAGCGCGAGGTTCGAAATGCCTTGACGGCTTGGAACATTTCTCCCCAGTATCTCCCCATCTTTACACAACCTTAAACAATTCTAACCCAAAGACAGATGAGAACAAGATTCCTTACCATGATAATGATTGCCACTGCGCTGGGCTTTGCAGGTTGCGCAGAAGACAATGACGATGACACGGACAATGGCGTTCCGGCCAACACGCTGATCGTGAGTGGCACAAGCATTTCCATGTCCTCGGTCGTGTGCTCAGAGACCGGCAGCGGAAATGACCTTACCCTCACGGTCTCGGACATCGCTATGGAAAATCTCCTGTATATCCGTTTCCATATTGAGCGGCCTGCTGTCACTACCACCATCCCACTGTCGCCCAGTGGTTCAAGTTCAGAGGCGTGGGGCGACTATACGGTGAATGGCAGCATCGAATATGAGATAAAGAGCGGGACAGCCACGCTTACCCCACAGTCCAATGGTTCGCTGACCATCACATTCAACAACGTTGTTGCCGAAACGAACAATGATGTTCAGGCCACGTTGAGTTTCAACGGTACCTGCCTGTAGGACAGTACTGCCCTTTTCTGCATTGAATGATGAACGCCTGAGGCCAACGCTTCAGGCGTTTGTTTTTGGTGGACAGAGGCTTCATGGCTGTTCACCGTTCACCCCCTGATTCCTGAACCGTTCCCGCCCAGCCCCTACTTTTGCCGCCATGGCAAGAGACAAAGTGGTGCGCGATGTGGTGATAGAGGAGATGGCGGCCGAGGGCAAGGCGCTGGCCCGCATAGGCGAGGTGGTGACGTTCGTAGAGGGCGTGGTGCCGGGCGATGTGGTGGATGTGCTGATCACGAAGAAACGCAAGAACTACTGGGAGGGGCGGCCCTACCGCTTCGTGTCGTATTCGGAGAAGCGGGCGGATGCGCGGTGCTGCTATTTCGGGGTGTGCGGGGGCTGCAAATGGCAGCATCTGGACTATGCGGATCAGCTGGCCTTCAAGGAGAAGCAGGTGAAGGATGCCTTGCAGCGCATAGGCAAGGTGAGTGTGGGCGAATGGCTGCCCATCATGGGTTCGCAGGAGGTGTTCCACTACCGCAACCGCCTGGATTTCAGCTTTGCCGACAAGCGCTGGCTCACAAGGGAGGAGGTGGAGAGCGGCACTGATATCGCGGAAAGGCCCGCGCTGGGGTTCCATGTGCCGGGCCGCTGGGACAAGGTGCTGGATGTGGAGGAATGCCACCTGCAGCCCGAGCCGAGCAACGCGATCCGCAACCGGGTGCGCGAGCTGGCGATGGGGCACAACATCCCCTTCTTCGACCCGGTGAGCCAGAAGGGCCACCTGCGCAACCTGACGCTGCGCAACACCACGACAGGGCAGTGGATGCTGCTGCTGTCCGTGGGGAGCGACAGCCCGAAATGGCGCGATGCGGTGCTTGGACCGATCGTAAGGGAGTTCCCGCAGCTCACGAGTGTGATGTATGTGGTGAACACGAAGGCGAACGACACGATATATGACCTCGACATCAAGGTGTATGCGGGCCAGGACCACATTATGGAGGAGATGGAGGGGCTGCGGTTCAAGATCGGGCCGAAATCGTTCTTCCAGACCAACGGCAAGCAGGCCGAGGAGCTGTATAAGGTGGCCCGCGATCTTGCTGGACTTACGGGCAATGAAACGGTCTATGACCTCTATACCGGCACGGGCACCATTGCGCTCTACGTGTCGAAGAAGGCGAAGAAGGTCGTGGGCATCGAGCAGGTGGAGGCCGCGATCGAGGATGCGAAATTGAACGCATCGCTCAACGGCATAGGCCATGCCTCCTTCCACGCGGGCGACATGAAGGACATCTTCACTCCTGAGTTCATTGCGAGGGAAGGCCGCCCCGATGTGATCATCACCGACCCGCCCCGCGCAGGGATGCATGGCGATGTGGTGCATCGGCTGCTGGAACTGGCCGTGCCGCGCATCGTCTATGTGAGCTGCAACCCGGCCACGCAGGCCCGCGACCTGCAACTGCTGTCAGCGCAATATGATGTGGTGAAGGTGCGTCCCGTGGACATGTTCCCCCACACGCACCACGTGGAGAATGTGGCGCTGCTGGAGCTGAGAGCGCTTTGATTCCGGAATATTGAATATCGATTGAAGATTGCAGATCGATATTCTGAAATCATCATACCATTGCTATCCTTTACGATGGTATTGAACTCATAGCGCGGGTATATTTGCCCCATGAGCAACTTCATGCGGGTAGTGAAGATGATTTCGGCCTACAAGGGCCTGACCGCCCTGGTCATCCTCTTCGACATCCTCTCGGTCATCTTCTCGCTCTTCTCCTTGACGATGGTGGTGCCGCTGTTGGGCGTGCTGTTCGGCATTCAGCCGCTGGTGATGGACAGGCCCGAGTTCACGCTCAATCCCAACGGCCTCATCGACCGGTTCTATTACGAGATAAGCCGCGTGATTCTCGATGGTGCAGGTCAGGTGACGCTCGATGGGCAGATGCGGGCCCTCGTGCTCATCTGCGGCTTTGTGGTGGTCACCTTCCTGCTCAAGAACCTGTTCCGCTATCTGGCCCTGTACTTCAGCGCACCGCTCAAGAATGCCGTGGTGCGCGACATACGCAACAACATCTTCCGCAAAGTGCTCAGTCTGCCATTGGCCTATTTCTCTGAGGAGAAGAAAGGCGAGATCATCGCCAAGATGACCAGCGATGTGCAGGAGGTGGAAAGCTCGGTGATGAGCTCGGTGGAGGTGGTGTTCAAAGAGCCGTTCACCATCATTTTCTTCCTCGGCACGTTGGTGGTGTGGAGTCCTGAACTGACGGGCTTTGTGCTGATCCTGCTGCCGCTCACAGGCATCATCATCGGCCGTGTGGGCAAGAGCCTCAAAAAGTCGAGCAAGAAGGTGCAGGACCAGATGGGCGTGCTGCTTTCGAGCATGATAGAGGCGCTGTCGGGCCTGCGTATCATCAAGGCATTCAACGCCACCGAGACCTCCTACAACAACTTCCAGCAACAGAATCAGGAATTCATGCGCATGAAGGTGAGCATGATCCGCAAGCAGCACTTGGCATCACCGCTCAGCGAGGTGCTCGGCACTTTGGTGATGGTGGCGGTAATCTACTACGGTGGCTCGCTCGTGCTGGGCGGTGGCGGGCTCAAGGCCGACCTCTTCATCGGCTACATCGTGGTGTTCTCTCAGCTCATTCAGCCAGCGAAGGCGCTCACCGGAGCAATCTACAACATTCAGAAGGGCATGGCCGCTGCCGAACGCATAGACACCGTGCTCGAAGCCAAAGAGACCATTGCCGACAGGCAGAATGCGCAGCATCTGGAAGGATTCGATCAGGGCATTGAATTCAAGGACGTGTCGTTCCATTACGAGGACGGCTATCAGGTGCTCAAGAACATCAACCTCACCATCAAGAAGGGGCGCACCATCGCCATAGTTGGACCATCGGGTGCGGGCAAGACCACCCTGGTGGACCTCATTCCGCGCTTCTATGATGTGACGGCCGGTGCAGTGCTCATTGATGGCATCGACACCCGCGATTGCCGCATCCATGACCTGAGGGCGCAATTGGGCATCGTCACACAGGAGGCCATCCTCTTCAACGACACCATCTTCAACAACATAGCTTTCGGACTGAAGAACATCTCAGAATCTGAGGTCATCACGGCAGCAAGAGTGGCCAACGCCCACGATTTCATCATGCAGATCGAGGGCGGCTATCATGCCAGCATCGGGGAGGGCGGCAACAAGCTCTCTGGCGGACAGCGGCAGCGCATCAGCATTGCGCGGGCCATTCTTCACAACCCGCCTATCCTTATCTTGGACGAAGCAACATCGGCCCTCGATGCCGAAAGCGAGAAACTGGTGCAGGAGGCACTCTTCAACCTGATGAAGAACCGCACATCGCTGGTCATTGCCCACCGCCTCAGCACCATCCAGTTCGCAGACGAGATCATCGTATTGCAGGATGGCGAGATCATTGAACGCGGCAATCATCTGGGCCTCATCGCCCACAAAGGGGTGTACAGGAAACTGTATGAGATGCAGG
Source organism: Flavobacteriales bacterium (assembly GCA_021739625.1). Taxonomy (GTDB): domain Bacteria; phylum Bacteroidota; class Bacteroidia; order UBA10329; family UBA10329; genus UBA10329. Next base: position 64,861 of record JAIPBJ010000006.1, read on the forward strand.
CGTTTGTTTAGTTCGAGGTTCCGAGTTCAAAGTTTAAGGTTCGAGAGCGAGTCAACTTTGAACCTTGAACTCTGAACCTTGAACTACTTTTTAAAAAGCGGAACGGTGCTGCACGCCTCGCCATACATCAGACTTTTCACCACTGGGCGCAGGCGCGACACGAACTCCACGTAGGCTGAAGTTGGCACGGGATACTTGCTGCATCCTTTCACTATGACACGTCCGTCACGGAACTGCTCAAGGTCGAGTGCCGCCAATGCTTCCTGAAAAAGCACGGTCTCCAAAGTCTCGCTGCTGCCCATCACCACGCGCTTGGCGACTGGCTCCAAATAGGTGGCGGCCAGCATGAACGCCCATTGCGGCACTATGGCATCGGCCGAGCATTGGATATGGACGAAATGCCCTGCATACTGCGACCAATCCAAGTCCATCAACCGCTGGCGGTAGTCTTTCTCCCGCAGAATCAATCCTTCAAACAGAAAGTCCACCAGATCGAAAGCAGAGCGTGGCCCCACCTGATAGAGGTCTTCCAGATTGAAGGTGATGAGGCTGCTTTCGGCTACCTTGTTGCGGATTTCTTCCATATTGATAAAGGGACGAGGGACGAAGGACAAGGGACGAGAGGCTTATACCTCATCAGCCCAACTTTGAACCTTGAACATTAAACTTTGAACCCTTTACATAAAACCAAGTTCCAACAGTGCCGCCTCACTCATCATGTCCTTGTCCCATGGCGGGTCGAAGGTCAGTTGCACCTTGCCGGAAGTAATGCCAGGAACAGCCCGTACTTTCTCTTCCACTTCCTGCGGCATGCTTTCGGCCACTGGGCACGAAGGCGATGTGAGGGTCATCAGCACCTTGGCGTTCAGTTCATCATCCACTTTCACTTCATAGATGAGGCCCAGCTCGTAGATGTCCACAGGAATCTCCGGGTCATAGACCGTGCGCAGCACATCAATGATGCGCTCTTCCAGTTTCTTGCGTTCTTCAGTCGTGGCGTTCATTGTCCGTTGTGTTGGGCCTTGAAGGCCAATGCATACAGTTTCATCTGTTTGATCATGCTCACCAGTCCGTTGGAGCGGGTGGGCGATAGATGTTCTTTCAATCCGATGCGCTCCACAAAGGTGAGTTCGGTGTTGATGATGGACTCTGGGCTTTGGCCCGAAAGCACACGGATCAACAGGCTTATCACGCCTTTGGTGATGATGGCATCGCTATCTGCGGTGAACACCACTTTGCCGTTCTCCATCTTGGCGTGCAGCCACACACGGCTCTGACAGCCCTTGATGAGAAGGTCGTCAGTTTTCTTGCTTTCCTCAATGAGCGGCAGTTCTTTTCCGAGCGAAATGATGTATTCGTACTTGTCCATCCAATCGGTGAACATGCCGAATTCCTCAACTACTTCTGCCTCGCGGTCTGCTATTGTGTTTTCCAATGTCGTGTTCACTTTTCCCGTTCTTATTTGAACATTCTCACTACCCGTTCCAATCCTTCCGCCAATTTATCTACTTCTTGCTTGGTGGTATAGACCGCAAATGACGCCCTTACAGTGCCTGGGATCCCGAACCGGTCCATTATAGGTTGTGTGCAATGATGCCCTGTGCGCACGGCTATTCCCATCTTGTCCAGAATCACCCCAGCGTCATAAGGATGAATGCCATCCAACAGAAAGGACACCACGCCTGCACGCTTCTTAGCCGTGCCGATCTGCCGTAGCCCTGAAATGGTGCCGAGGGTAGAAATGGCGTATTGCATCACCTCTTTCTCATGTGCCGAAATGGCTTCGAAACCGATACTGTTGATGAAGTCGATGGCCGCTCCAAGTCCTATGCCACCTGCGATGTGGGGCGTTCCTGCTTCGAACTTGAAGGGCAGTTCATTGTACTCCGTTTTGGCGAAGCTCACCGTCTTTATCATGTCGCCACCGCCTTGGTAGGGCGGCATGGCGTTGAGGTATTCTTCTTTTCCGTAGAGAATTCCAACACCTGTCGGGCCATACATCTTGTGGGCGGAGAAGGCATAGAAATCGCAGTCCAACGCCTGCACATCAACGGGTGTGTGATGCGCAGCCTGAGCTCCATCAATCAATACAGGCGTTCCATTTGCGTGGGCCATTCGGATGATCTCGCTCACAGGATTTACCGTTCCCAACGAATTGGAGATATGAACCACAGAGACCAGTTTGGTCTTGGCCGTCAGCAACCGCTCCACATCCTTGAGGTCAATTTCACCTTCGTCAGAAATTGGGATCACTTGCAGTTTCGCGCCTTTGCGCTCGCAAAGCATCTGCCAAGGCACAATGTTGCTATGGTGCTCCATGGCCGTGATGAGGATCTCATCATCCTTGCCGATGAATTTCTCACCGAAAGAACTTGCCACGAGATTGATGCCGCCTGTGGTTCCACTGGTGAAAATGACCTCGTGGTCGTACCTGGCGTTGATAAAGCGCTGCACTTTCTTCCGCACCTCTTCATACGCCATCGTTGCATTGGCACTCAGCGTGTGCACTCCACGATGGATATTGCTGTTCTCAGCCTCATAGTAGCGCGATATGGCATCGATCACCGACTGCGGTTTCTGTGAACTGGCACCATTGTCCAAATAGACCAACGGCTTGCCATTCACCTCTGTGTGGAGGATGGGAAACTTAGCGCGCAGGGCTGTGATGTCTATTTTGGTATCGATAATCATCTATTCCATTCCGGATAAACGTGATTGGATCTTTTCTTCTAATACCGCCCGAAGGCCCTCATCACTCACTTGCACCAACACATCTGAGGCAAATGCAGTCAGCAACAACGCAATCGCTCCTTTGTGCGAAAGTCCACGCGAACGGAGGTAGAACACCGCGTCTTCGTCCAACTGCCCCGTTGTGCTGCCGTGGCTGCATTTCACATCATCGGCATAGATCTCCAACTCTGGTTTGGAGTTCATGGTGGCGGTGTCGCTCAGCAGGATGTTCTTGTTCTGCTGATAGGCATTGGTCTTCTGAGCATCGCGGTGCACATGCACTTTGCCGTTGAACACACCAGTTGCTTTTCCAGAGAGAAGACCCTTGTAAACCTCATTGCTCTGGCAGTTCGGCACAAGATGATCCACCAGCGTATGGTTGTCATACAGGTCGTTACCATCGATCATATAGAACCCATTGAGGTGTGCCTCGGCATTCTGACCAGTAATGCGCACGTTGGTGTTGTTGCGGATCAATTTTCCGCTCAATTGCACCGTATTGGTGGTGAAACGGCCATCGCGTTCTACATTCACTTCGGTGGTGTTCACCAGATTTCCAGTGCCTATTTCTTGCAGAAAATTCAGTTCCAACGAAGCATTAGCACCGATGAAAGCCTCTGTGACATGATTCACCAATGAGCTGTCAGAAATGGCTGTCCCATGGAAATGATGCACGCAATTCAGCTTAGCGCCATCTTCCAGTACAATGAGGATGCGTGAATTGAAAAGCTCTGATCCAGTGGCACTGACACTATGGTCGATGAGCAGTGATTGCGCGAGTTGTGCGTTCTTTTTCACTTGGATGATCAGCACATCTGTGAACAGGACTGTGTTCAACGCGGCCAATTCCTGCTTGCCATGAATACCGCTCTTTCCAATGAATCGATTCAACTCACCTGCATCAGAAAACAGACTGAACGTCACGCCATCCAGCGTTGGGAAATTCTTGCTGACCGAAGAATTCGTGAGCTGAACTGCTGGACTGGGGACGAGGGACGAAGGACGAGGGACGAGAGTTTCAGCCGATGAAGAAGATGCCAACCCGTTATCAAAGAGCCGCTTGATGTTGGTGTATTTCCAATCCTCATGACGCTTGCTCGGAATTCCTTTCTCACGGAGAAACGATGCCGCTTCCTCTCGAATGGCAAAAAGGCTGTCTGAGGGCATGGCCTCAAGCAGATGCCCAAGAACTTCAGTAGTCTCTTTCAGAATACTCATGCCGCTGTTTCTTCCAATTCGGCCTTGATCCAGTCGTAGCCTTTCTCCTCCAACTCCAAGGCCAGTTCTTTTGTTCCTGATTTCACGATGCGACCGTTGTAGAGCACATGCACGAAGTCGGGAACGATGTAGTCCAACAGCCTCTGATAGTGCGTGATGACAATGAACGCTTTGTCTTTGCTGCGCAGCTTGTTCACGCCATTGGCAACGATGCGCAGCGCATCAATATCAAGTCCCGAATCGGTCTCGTCAAGGATGGCCAGTTTGGGGTCGAGCATCGCCATTTGGAAAATCTCGTTACGCTTTTTCTCTCCGCCCGAAAATCCTTCATTCACCGCACGGCCAGCAAGGTCAGCGGTCAGTTCCACCATCTCCTTCTTCTCCTTGATGTAAGCGAGGAATGCCTTGGCATCCAGCTCTGGCAGACCGCGGTGCTTGCGCACTTCGCCCAACGCGGCACGTAGGAAATTGGTGTTGCTAACCCCTGGAATTTCCACTGGATATTGGAACGCGAGGAAAACACCTTCACGGGCACGCTCCTCCGGGGCCATATCCAACAGGTCAACCCCGTCAAGCGAGACCGAACCAGCGGTAACCTCAAAGTTGCTGTTGCCGGCAAGCACTGATGCAAGTGTGCTTTTTCCTGCACCGTTCGGCCCCATGATGGCGTGTACCTCACCAGCATTCACCGTTAGGTTGAAGCCTTTCAAGATTTCTTTTTCCTCAACACGGGCGTGGAGGTTTTCGATTCTCAACATTTAGTTCAATGTTTAATGTTCAAGGTTCAAAGTTGGTCAGATGGATAGGCATCGTCCGTGACAATGCCATACGTCACTTCAGGCTCTTTGAACTTATTCCCTTTATACTCACTCTGTTTCAGGTAAGTCAGAAAACTGGATATTCCTTTGTTCACGCTCAAGGTCTTCTCAAGCAGTGGGTTGATGGTTTCATCATCTGAATAACCTTTGTCCAGAACCCGATAAAATTGAGACCGTAATTCTCCACACGACCCTTTTGCAATCCATAGAAACTGTCCGAATTCCTTGTTCCCGCCTCGTTCAAATCCCTCTGCTATATTGTCCATGATTGACCCTGACGAACCTTCCATCTGGTCGCGCAATCGGAAATTTGTTTTAATGTCTGTGGTCGTAATAAGTTGATGCACCGACTTGCACAGCTCTCGAGCCTCCATCCAAATTCTAAGTTCTTCAAATCGCTGTACCGTTGCCATAACTTTAAACTTTGAACCTTAAACTTCAAACAACTCTACCCTACACTTCCTTCAAGTGAAACCGCCAACAGCTTCTGCGCCTCAACAGCAAATTCCATCGGTAGTTTGTTCAATACTTCCTTGCAATATCCGTTCACGATGAGGCCGATGGCCTGCTCGGTGTCCAGTCCGCGCTGGTTGCAGTAAAAGATCTGGTCTTCGCCCACTTTGCTGGTCGTGGCCTCGTGTTCCACCTTGGCGGTGCTGTTCTGCGTTTCGATGTACGGGAAGGTGTGCGCACCGCACTGGTCACCCAAAAGCAGCGAATCGCATTGCGAGAAATTGCGGGCGTTGGTGGCATTTCGACCTATGCGCACCAGTCCACGGTAGGAGTTGTTGCTTTTGCCCGCAGAGATTCCCTTGCTGATGATGGTGCTACGGGTGTTCTTGCCCAAGTGGATCATCTTGGTGCCCGTGTCGGCCTGTTGGTAGTTGTTGGTCACCGCCACGGAATAGAATTCCCCGATACTGTTGTCACCCTTTAGGATGCAACTCGGATATTTCCACGTGATGGCCGAACCGGTCTCCACCTGCGTCCACGATATTTTGCTGTAAGCACCCGCACAAATGCCACGCTTGGTGACGAAATTGTAGATGCCACCCTTGCCGTTCTTGTCGCCTGGGAACCAGTTCTGTACCGTGCTGTATTTGATCTCCGCGCCTTTGTGGGCCACGAGTTCTACCACAGCGGCATGTAATTGATTTTCATCGCGCTGGGGAGCCGTACAACCTTCCAGATAGCTCACATAGCTGTCCTCGTCCGCGATGACCAATGTGCGCTCAAATTGCCCAGTGTTCATGGCATTGATACGGAAATAGGTGCTCAGTTCCATCGGGCAGCGTACACCTTTCGGGATGTAGCAGAACGACCCATCACTGAACACCGCTGAATTAAGTGCAGCGTAGTAGTTGTCTGTCATCGGCACCACGCTGCCCAGATATTGCTTTATCAGTTCGGGATGCTCTTTAACGGCCTCGCTGAACGAACAGAAGATCACACCCTTTTCTCGCAGCGTTTCTTGGAATGTCGTTTTCACGGAAACACTGTCGAAAACTGCATCGACAGCCACATTGGATCCCGCTACGTTCAACAATCGTTTCTGCTCTTCGAGTGAAATTCCAAGTTTCTCGAACGTGGCTAAAAGGTCAGCGTCCACCTCATCCAGACTGCCAATTTCTTTCTTCGCTTTTGGAGCGGAGTAATAGATGATGTTCTGGAAATCAATCTTGGGATGGTGGATGTGAGCCCATTCGGGAGTTTCCATCGTGAGCCAATGGCGGTAGGCCTTCAACCGCCATTCGGTAAGCCATTCGGGCTCTTCTTTCTTCAGGGAAATGGCGCGGACAATATCCTCGTTCAATCCCATGGGCAGTTCATCGGCCTCGATGTCGATGCTCCAACCGTAGGCGTACTCCTTCTCGGTGAATTCCTTTAAGACCTGATTCTCTTCTGCCATCTATCTTACAATTAGCGAATTGGATAATTAGCT
>JAIPBJ010000110.1 GCA_021739625.1 Flavobacteriales bacterium
CAAGGCGCGCTTCTTCGGCCTTGGCCTTCGCGGCCAATTCTTCCTTGGCTGCGGCTTCTTGGGCGGCCTTCTTTGATGCCGTCTCCTCCTCAGCAAGGCGCGCTTCTTCGGCCTTGGCCTTGGCGGCCAATTCTTCCTTGGCTGCGGTCTCCTGGGCGGCCTTCTTTGCTGCCGTCTCCTCAGCAAGGCGCGCTTCTTCGGCCTTGGCCTTCGCGGCAAGTTCTTCCTTGGCTGCGGCTTCTTGGGCGGCCTTCTTCGCTGCCGTCTCCTCAGCAAGGCGCGCTTCTTCGGCTTCACTGGCACTGACCTCGGCAATCACGAGATCCAATTTTGCCGCCTCAGCCTCTGCTTCAGCCATCAACCTTGCCTTCTCCACTTCAGTACGATTCTCCTGCTCAATGGCCAACTGCTGTGCCCTTTCCTGCTCCTCAGCCGCTGCCTTCTGCCTGGTCTCCTCCGCGAGCAACCTGTCCTGCTCAGCTTTTTCCACCGCAACGCGGGCCGCCTCCTCGTCCTTCCGCTTTTGGGCCTGAATTGCCAACAATTCTGCACCAAACACCACCTGCTCAATTTCGATGGGCCTTGAAATCACCGCATAGGCCATGTCAGCACCCACTTCGACTGTTCTGCTCACAACATCATAACCTTCTACCTGATATTGCGCAGAATAGGATTCGCCTGGATTGAGGAGCAGAATGTAGCGGCCAGAGTTCCTGTTGGGTCTGAACGTGCCCACTTCGAGGCCGTTGGCGTCCTTTACAGAAATGACTGCTTTGAGATTCACATAATCGTTCGCTGGAACGAGCATCTCCCCTCTTGCAACAGCTTTGGCCTCCGATCTGACGGGGTCGAGGCGCATAGTGTAAATATCTGTCTCTCCAAATCCACCAACCCTTCGTGAACTGAGATAGGCTGTGCGTCCATCGGCAGCCAACACAAAGAAAACATCATCCTCCGATGTATTGATAGGATAACCGATGTTGACAGGCTCGCTCCACGCATCATTGATGAGTTCGGACCGGAAAATGTCGAAGCCTCCCATGGAGGTATGTCCCTGTGAGCTGAAGAACAATGTCTGGCCATCAAATCCAAGGAACGGGGATTCCTCATCATATTGGGAGTTGATCACACTGCCAACATTCTGGGCGAGCCCCCAAGAACCGTCAGGCAGACGTTTGCAGTACCACAGGTCTCTGCCGCCATAACCTCCGGGGCGGTTGGACGTGAACATCAGCAGTTCCCCGTCAGCGGATACCGTAACATGAGTCTCCCATGACGAGGTGTTGATATCGCTCCCTAACTTGGCCGGTAAACTCCACACATTATCCTTCAACTCGCTGAAGTACACATTACCGATGCCATTGTCATCCTTATAGAGGAAGAGTGTCTGGCCATCGGGTGATATGCCTATGGCCGCTTCATGTGCCGGAGAATTGATGCTGCCACCCACAAGCGATGGACGACCCCAGCTACCATCGGGTTGACGTGTGCTCGCATAGACATCATCAAAATAAGAACCGTCCTTGTCTTTCACCTCTGTCACCCCTCCTGGTCTGCGAGATGTGAAGATGAGTGATTGACCGTCTGCAGATATCACAGGAGAGTAGTCAGGGAACTTGGAATTGACGTTGGTGCCAAGGTTGACCATCTTGACATTGACCGGAGATTTGATGAGCTCCATGGCGTTCTCCGCGTGCTTGATGACCATCTTGACCTTGTTGTAGGTCTCCACATCAGCAACATCAATGAACGAGCGGTAGTTGTAGTAGTTTGACACTGCACGGTCGAACTCATTCTGGTAGTGGTAGGCACGTCCAAGATAGAGGTATGTGATGCCCGGTGCCTTCTTCTCCTTCCAATCGGCCTCCGCAAAATCCTTGGACACATCGCGGGAAGCATTCTCAAGATAGCGAACGGCCGTTCCGAAATCCTTGGTCCCGTTCAGGTGGCAGACCCCCAACATGTAGTTGATGTTGGCTATCGAGGAATCGGTCATGTGAAGCTCCTCCAACAAAGGAAGTGCCTCCATGAACGCCCCATTGAAAATGTACGCATCCGCCTTGTTGAACTTCTGCTTGTATTTGGCATCACCGTACGGCTGGCCAACAGCAGACAGGGCAAACATCAGCAACGGCAGGAGTACAGCAGTCCTTGTCATCACACTTCCAACACCTATCGTCATTCTGCGGCAAAGTAAATCATCACTTCGGCTTTCAGACCCGAATTTGTAAGCGGCCAAAGTTAGAATAATTCACAGGAGATCAACCTTGAGTAATGATTGTCAGAGCCATTGTGAAAAAGCCACGTGGCCTGTCAAAATACGGGTATCAGCACAGGCCACCAGTTCTACTCGATCATGTCAGGTCGCCAAGCATGTGATTGGACCGACCCATTTCCAGGCAGTGCCTATTGCGTTCCTTTGCAGGCGCAAAACGCCACTGACCACCATGATTCAGCGCATACAGTCCGTTTACCTCATCATTGCAATCCTGTTGCTCGCCATGCCAATGATGTTGCGCATGGCCCTGTTCACAGTGCAAGTGCCTGAAGGTGCTTACAAGCTGTATCCAGCGAATGTGCTTTTCAACGGTCAGGAGGTGCTATCGACCATTGTGGTTCTGGCTTCAATCACGATGTCGGTAATGCTATTGGTGTACGCCATCATGCAATTCAAGAACAGGGGTTTCCAGATGAATCTGATCAAGGTTTCCATCCTCTCACAACTTTCATTTCTTGTGGCCGTGTTCTTCTACTTAGACAAGGTGAAAAGCCTTGCCGAATCAGCAACAGAACCTGCAATATCATACAGTCCGCTCCTATCGGCACCCGTTGTAGCAGTGTTCTTCTGCATGCTGGCCATCCGCTCTATCAAGAAGGATGAAGCTTTGGTGCGCTCGGCAGACCGCCTGCGCTGAGTTCAGTTTTTTGCTGGCAGCACTTTCGCGGCCACCTCACCGAACCCGATGCGGATACCGTTGCGCTCGCAATGGCCTTTCATGATGACGGTGTCTCCATCCAGAATGAATTTCCGTTCCGTTCCGTCAGGCATTTGAACGGGCCTTGTTCCCTTCCATGATATTTCGAGCATTGAACCATAGCTGTCGGGGGTTGGGCCGCTGATGGTGCCTGAAGCGCACATGTCGCCTACACGCATGTTGCAGCCGTTGACAGTATGGTGCGCCAACTGCTGCGCCATGCTCCAATACATGTACTTGAAATTGGAACGGCAAATCGTGTGTGGTGCCTGTCCATCGGGCACAATCTGCACCTCCAAGGCGATGTCGAAATTGTGTTCGCCTGTGCTCTTGAGGTAGGACAGCACTTCGGGTTCCTGCTTCGGACTTTCGACCCTGAAAGGCTCCAATGCATCCATCGTCACAATCCAAGGCGAAACATGCGAGGCGAAATTCTTAGCGAGGAAAGGCCCCAGTGGCACATACTCCCACTTCTGAATATCGCGCGCGCTCCAGTCGTTGAAGAGCACCATGCCGAAGATGTGATCCTCGGCCTTTTCTACGGAAACCGGCTCCCCCAATGCGTTCGGTTGACCGATGATGAAGGCCATCTCCAGTTCGAAGTCCAAGAGACGGGTGGGGCCGAATGTGGGCGCGGTGGCATCATCGGCCATGGTCTGTCCTTTAGGACGATGAAAAGGCGTGCCGCTGATGACTATGCTGGATGCGCGGCCGTGATAGCCCACTGGCAGGTGAAGCCAGTTAGGCAGAAGTGCATTGGCAGGGTCACGGAACATGGTGCCCACGTTGGTGGCATGCTCGCGGCTGCTGTAGAAATCGGTGTAATCGCCTACTTGCACCGGCAGATGCATGATCACATCGCGCTGTGCGAAAAGACATTTTTTCAATAGATTCTCATTCCCTCTCAATTCACTGTTCCCTAAGGACAGCAATTGGATGAGGCGCTGGCGAGTGGCCGTCCAGACGATCTTGCCCAATGCGATGTATCCGTTCAGAACAGGGCTTCCGAACACACCTGTGGGAAGACCGATTCCTTCCAAAAGCCCCGCGTCATGTATGGCCGAAAGGTCGAGCACTTGCTCGCCAATTGCCACTCCAGCACGGGCTTGGCCTTCATTGCTGAAAATTCCGAAGGGAATGTTGTGGATGGTAAAATCTGAATCTACAGGAATGGGAATCCAACTTTTCATACGAATTACTGTTTCGGGCAAAGGTACATGTGTTGCCGAGAGGCCATTGATGGGCACGCGTACCTTCGCGCCTGATGCGACTGATGAAGAGAACCCTTATCGTGACCGTGCTGGCCATCCTGATGCTATGGGGCGGGCTTCAAATTTCTTTCCGGCACTTCAACCTTCAGCCACCGCCACTTCCAAGTGGCCATGCAGACGCGCAAGCAGAGCAGCACATCTGTGAGGGTTGCAGCTTCGTGAAGAATGAATTCGGGCTTTGGGAAGCATACGTGGAAGGAGCCCCCTTCAAGAGAGGGTCGGTTCTAGGCCAAATGGCCAAAATGCAGGTAAGAAGTCAGGAAGAGCATTTCATTGCACAGATAAGGCGGCTGGTGCCAAGTGAACTGCTGCTGGGCACACTGAAATACGGAGTATCCTTTTTCAACAGGAACATGAACGACCATGTTCCACTGGAGTTCAGGGAGGAGATCCATGGCATCTCACGCGCTTTCGACACAAAGAATGATTGGATCGCCCCTGCCTATGCGCGCGTCATGAACTACCACGCGGCCCACGACATCGGCCATGCGCTGCAGGATCTGAGCATTGTGGGATGCACCTCCTTCGCGGCCTGGGAGTCGGCAAGTGCAGACAGCGGCCTCATCATCGGTCGGAATTTCGATTTCTACATGGGCGATGATTTTGCGCAGGACAAGATGGTGCTCTTTATGCGTCCCGACAGTGGCCACGCCTTTGCCAGTGTCACTTGGGCGGGATTCATGGGCGTGGTGAGCGGCATGAACGAACATGGCCTCACGGTGACGCTCAACGCGGCCAAAAGCTCAGTGCCAACCGGTTCCAAAACGCCCATTTCCATTCTTGCACGTGAGATCTTGCAATATGCCCGCAACATTGATGAGGCGTATGCCATTGCCAAGAACCGTGAGACGTTCGTGTCGGAGTCGATTCTCATTGGAAGCGCAGAGGACGGGCGGGCCGCCATCATAGAGAAGTCGCCTGAGGCCATCGGCCTGTTCGAGGCCGATGGACACAGGCTTGTGTGCAGCAACCACTATCAGAGTGAAAAGTTCCGCAACGACCCTGCGAATCTGGAGAACATCCGGATGAGTGACTCGGACTACCGTTTCCGCAGGATGAATCAGCTTCTGGATGAACACACACCCGTGACCCCGACCGCTTCCGCCACCATGCTCCGCGATCGGAAAGGCTTGGAAAATGCGGAGCTGGGCATGGGCAATCCAAAGGCCATCAACCAGCTATTGGCGCACCACGCAGTCATCTTCCAGCCTGAGAAACGATTGATGTGGGTGAGTACCAACCCGTTTCAACTGGGGGAATTCGTGTGCTATGATCTGAATGTTGTTTTTAGGGACGAGGGACGGGGGACGGGGGACGAGGGAGAAGGTGGAAGGGAAAATGGGGCAACGGACACATCCAAGCGTTTGAATGTGCGGCAATGGAACATCCCATCAGACCCATTCCTGAAGAGTAAGGATTATGCGCAGTTCCTGATCTTCAAGCAATACAAACAGAATGTGTTCGATTTTCTCGTGTTCGGAAGAGGAGATGACCTGACCGCTGACGAAGAGACCGCATTCCTTGCAAGCAACCCGCACAGCTACATCACCCACCAGTTGCTCGGTGAGCTCTATCTGAATCGGGATGAAAATGGAATAGCGGCCGATCATTTCAGGAAGGCCCTGTCGCTTGAAGTTGCAACCGAGGGCGAGCGTGAGTGGTTGAGAAAGAAACTTTCGGAAGCCGGGAAGTGATGATATCGCACCTGTCAGAATCGCTGTTCATCGCCCTTGCCCGCGCCATCATCACCTATCTTTGGCCCCGATGAGCTTTGTCTATCCCGGGTTTCTGTTCGCCCTCGCGGCCATCTCCATTCCCATCATCATCCATCTGTTCAACTTTCGGAAGTTCCGGAAGGTCTATTTCAGCGACATACGGTTTCTGAAGAATGTGGAGATGCAGACCCGCAGTCGAAACCAGCTCAGGCATCTGCTGGTGCTGGCCGCACGGATTCTGGCGGTCGTCTGTCTGGTGCTCGCCTTTGCTCAGCCTTTCATCCCCGCCCCTGACAGTAAGGGTGCATCCCCATTCACTCAGGCCACCATATATGTGGACAACTCCTTCAGCATGAATGCAGAGGGAACGGACGGTAGCCTGCTCTCTGAAGCCAAGGCCAAGGCATTGGAGGTGGCCGAAGGCTATGCGAACGGCAGCAATCTGCGCCTGCTGACCAACGATTTCGATCCGCGCCATCAGCGCTCCCTGAGCCTGCAGGAATTCAAGGCCGAACTGGCGGGCATCGATCAATCGCCCACAGTGCGCAGCATGAGCGAGGTCGCATCGCGTGCCCGAGCATCGGACGAAAAGACGAAAGGACACGACATCTTTCTCATCACCGACCTGCAGCGCAGCATGGCCGACATCGGCAACGTGACCCCGGACACGCTCACCGGTCTGTTCGTGCTTCCGGTGAAAGCCACCTCGGTGAGCAATGTCTATGTGGACAGCGCGTGGTTCTCCACCCCTGTGCGGTTGCCCGGGCAGCCCGACATGCTTTTAGCGCGTATCCGCAATACGGGCGAGCGTCCGGTGGAGAACCTTACTGTGAAACTGACCGTCAACGGCATGCAGCGCGCCATCGGAACAGTGACCCTGCAGGGCAGCTCGTTCGAGAACGTTGAACTGGCATTCACCAACCCGGAGCGTGGCATCCAGCTCGCGGAGGTGAGCATCGAGGACTATCCCATCGTGTATGACAACCGTTACCTGCTTTCATACAGTGTGGCACGGTCCATTCGCATCCTTCATGTCAGGGGAGAGGATGCGGGCAGTGCTGTGCCGAAACTGTTCACAGGAGATTCAGCGTTCACATTCACTTCCACAGATGCGCGGACCGTGGATTTCTCCTCTTTCGCAAAACAGGACCTCATTGTGGCCGAAGGAATCCGGAATCCGTCCACGGGGCTGATGCAGGAGCTGGCGCGATTCGGGCAGCGCGGAGGACACGTGCTGCTCATCCCGACCTCCAAGGCTGAGAAAGGGGTGCAGAATGATCTGCTGCTCAGCATCGGTGCTGAGAATTTCGGAGAATGGGACAGCGTAGCCGTGAAAGTGGACCGTGTAAATCTGCAGAGCACGCTGATGCGCAACGTGTTCCTCCAATGGGGCGAACGCATCGACCTGCCAAGTGTGGCGGCACACTTCCGCACAGTGAACATAGCGAAGAGCGGTCGCGAACCGTTGCTCACCTTGGCAGACGGCACTTCCTTTCTGAGCCGCTACGCCCTTGGAAAAGGGAGCACCTACGTGCTGACATCGCCCCTCAACGACCGCAGCACCAATTTTCACCGGCACGCACTTTTCGTTCCTGCGCTGTACAACATGGCACTGAACAGTGCAGGCGGCAGCGTGAGTGCTGAGGTTCTGGGAACCGACCGGCCCATTCCCATCACCGCTCCGACCGACCGATTGGAAAACCTCACCTTGGTGTCATTGGAATCGAGCGAGCGTTTCAAACCCGAACCCGTGGTGCGGGGCGATGGAACAAGCATGCTCGTTCATGGGCAGGTGCGGTCGGACGGCCATTGCCTGTTGCTGTCGGGCCAGGACACGCTCCAGCCTGTAAGTTTCAACTATGACCGGGCCGAGAGTATTTTGGACTACATGAGCGAAGCCGAGTTCCGTGAAACGGCAAACAACGCAGGGATCACCCGATTGGGATTCGTTTCTGAGAAGACGGGCAACATCACCAACTCCATCCGCGAGATGCAGGAAGGCAAACGGCTGTGGCGGCTGTTCCTGATCCTTGCCCTTGTTTTCCTTGGTATTGAAATACTTTTGATCCGACTTTTTCGCTGACCATGAGAATCCTGATAAGCAATGCCCGCATCATAGACCCGACATCACCGCATCACGGCAAGGACCGCGATATTCTGATAGACGGGGGAAAGATCATCGAAATCGGAGCCGGAATCGATGGCGATGGCGCAGATGAGGTCATCGAAGGCGAAGGCCTGAAGGTGAGCATCGGATGGGTGGACCTGTTCGCCACCATAGGAGACCCGGGCTTCGAGCACCGGGAGACGGTCGTTTCTGCGCTGGATGCGGCCGCCAACGGGGGATTCATCAGAATCGTAGTTTCGCCCAAGAGCCTGCCTGCGACAGACAGCAAAAGCTGTGTCGAGTATCTGTTGAAACAGGCCAGGGGCCACACGGTGGGCCTGCTGCCACTTGCGGCCATCACCAAGGGGCTGGAAGGCAGGGAACTTGCCGAGATGTATGACATGGTGAACAGCGGTGCGACCGGGGTGAGCAATGCCAAACGCACCATCTCCGACTCGAAAGTGATGCAGCTGGCGATGCAATATGCCGAAGGGCTGAACCGTCCATTCTACAGCTTTACAGAAGACGAGCGGATGGGCCACGGCACCCAGATGCACGAGGGCGATGTGAGCACCCGGCTCGGACTGCGCGGCACACCGGCATTGGCCGAGGAGCTGGCCGTGACCCGCGACCTCTATCTGGCACGCTACACTGGCGCGACCGTCCATTTTCCGCACATCACCACGAAAGGCGCAGTGCAGCTCATCCGCGAGGCCAAGGCAGAGGGCATGAAGGTGACCGCCAGTGTTCCTGCGCATCATCTGCTGTTCACCGATGAGACGGTGCAGACCTTCGACAGCAACTACAAGGTGCGTCCACCTTTCCGCAATTCCACGCATGTGGATGCCCTTTGGGAGGGCCTCAAGGATGGGACACTCGATGCCATTATCTCCGACCACGAGGCACTTGAAGTGGAGGCCAAGTTCATGGAGTTCGGTCAGGCCAAGGCCGGCATAACCGCTCTGGAGACCTTGCTGCCCGCCCTGCTGCGCGCAGCTGAAGGCCAATGCGAACTCGCACTGCTCATTGAAAAACTGACAACCGGCCCACGGAAGGTATTGGGAATGGAGGCTGCCACCATTGCTGAGGGGCAACCTGCCGAACTGACCATCTTCTCTACCGAGGTCGAGTGGGTCTATAATGAGGACACTGCCTGTTCGCTCTCCAAGAACAGCCCCCTGTGGGGCCATGCGCTGACAGGTCGCACCATTGCGGTGCTGAATGGCGAGGAGATCGCGTTCGCGAAGTTCTGAGGCCGGGCCAAGGCAACATAATGGAGTAGGCCTGCCAGGCAAACTCACAACTATCAGCGCATGGATCATCACGACCTTTTGCACAGTGCTCTGCATGAGGCCTTCGAAGGCATGCGTTCTGATATGGGCGGACCTTTCGGTGCGGTCATTGTCAATGCCCGGGGCGAAGTGATCGGAAAGGGCCGCAACATGGTGACCTCCACCAACGACCCCACTGCCCATGCCGAGATTGTGGCCATAAGGGACGCCTGCGCCAACACCGGTTCGTTCCATCTGCCAGAGACTGTGCTCTATGCAAGCTGCGAACCCTGCCCCATGTGTCTGGCGGCCATCTATTGGGCCAACATTCCGACCGTCTATTATTGCGCAGACAGCAATGATGCCGCCCGCATAGGCTTTGACGACCGGTTCATCTATGAACAACTGAGGCTTCCGGCCGACCAGCGCACGCTCGTTATGAAGCAGATCGCCCTGCCCATGGCCGAAGACCTCTTCAATGAATGGTCGGAGAAGCAGGACAGGACCCCGTATTGAGAATTGGCGAATAGCGAATGGCGAATGGCGAACAGCAACGGCCCATGAACATTCATCAATTTCCCATTCGCCCATCACCAATAGCTTTGCGCCCCGAAAAACCCACCTGAAATGAGTGACCCTAAGAATATGAGTGTGGAGGAGAAACGCGAACTCCTCAAGAAGATGCTGTTGCAGAAGTCGCAGGCCGGGGCAGCCCCCGCCACCAAACCTGCGGCCGCCCCTGCGCCCAAGCCCGTGCAGAAAGAGATAAGGCCGGAGAACTACGATTTCAGCAGGTTCCCCGAGATTGTGGCCCACGCCCAGCAGTTCGGGCAGTTGCAGACCCTGGGCATCAAGAATCCGTATTTCCGGGTCAACGAGACCATCACCAACAACCGCACACGCATAGAGGGCCGCGAAATGCTGAGCTTCAGCAGCTACAACTATCTCGGTCTTTCGGGCGATGCGCGTGTGTCCCAGGCCGCGAAAGACGCCATTGACAAATATGGCACCTCGGTCTCTGCAAGCCGTGTGGCCACAGGCGAAAAGCCCCTGCATCAGGAGCTGGAGCGGGAGATAGCCGACCTTATCGGCACCGAGGACGCCATCGTGTTCGTGGGCGGGCACGCCACCAACGTGACCACCGTGGGCCATCTGATGCGCCCGCAGGACCTCATCGTCTTTGACGAGCTGAGCCACAACAGCATCATGGAAGGCGCGGTGCTGAGCGGTGCGCGCAGGATCCCGTTCCCGCATGAGGACGCGGAGGCGCTGGACCGCATCCTGACCGAGAACCGCGGACAGTATGAGCGCTGCCTCATCACCATCGAAGGGGTCTATAGCATGGACGGTGACATTGCCGACCTGCCCGCCTTCATCGCGGTGAAGAAGAAGCACAAGGCGCTGCTGATGGTGGACGAGGCCCACAGCATGGGCGTGCTGGGCGAGCATGGCTGCGGCCTGCGCGAGCATTTCAACGCCAATGCGGCCGATGTGGACCTCTGGATGGGCACCTTCAGCAAGTCGTTCGCCAGTTGCGGGGGCTACATTGCCGGCAGCAGGGCGCTGGTCAACTACATGAAATACACCACTCCCGGATTCCTCTACAGTGTAGGCATAAGCCCTGCGAATGCGGCAGCCGCGCTGGCAGCGGCAAGGCTCTTCAAGCAGGAACCGTGGCGGGCGCAGAAGCTCCGGAGGAATGCCGGGCTGTTCGTGCGCCTCTGCAAGGAGAATGGACTGGACACGGGCATCAGCAACGGCACGGCCGTGGTGCCGGTCATCATCCGCCAGTCGGCCCATGCGCTGGTGTTGGCCCACAGGCTCTTCGAGGCGGGCATCAACGTGCAGCCCATCCTCTACCCTGCCGTGGCCGACTCAGAATCGCGCCTCCGCTTCTTCATCACTTGCGACCACACCGAGGAGGAACTCGCCTCCACCGCTATCAAAGTGGCCGAACTGCTTGCGGTGATCAGGAAGGAGTTACACTGACCACTGGCCGATGCTCGCCACGCCCGTCACCATAGGCCCGCTGCGGTTGCGCAACCGGAGCATCAGGGCGGCTGCCTTTGAGGGCATGTGTCCGGGGCAGGGGGTGAGCGAACAGCTTATCGACTATCACCGCGCAGTGGCGGCAGGCGGCACCGGCACGACCACCGTGGCATACGCGGCCGTGAACCGCAGCGGGCTCTCCTTCCCGCATCAGCTCTGGCTGCGCGATGAGGCGGTGGCGGGCCTGCGCAGGCTGACGGATGCGGTGCATGCCGAAGGCGCGGCCGCCAGCATCCAGATAGGGCACTGCG
>JAIPBJ010000111.1 GCA_021739625.1 Flavobacteriales bacterium
ATCCAGAACGTGGCACCGGGGCCTCCCACGGTAACAGCTACGGCCACGCCTGCAATGTTGCCAAGCCCGACTGTGGCCGACAAGGCTGCGGTCAGTGCCTGAAAGTGGTTGACCTCGCCATCTGCCCCTTCGATGCGGATGGTGTCGGTCTCGTCACCTCCAACAATGTTGAGGTCGGAGGGAAGTTCCGTGACGTGCTCATACTTGCCCCGTACAGTTCTGATGGCTACACCGAACAGACGGATGCCCGGCAATCTGAACACGATGGTGAAATAGAGCGCCCCAAGAATGAGCGGGAAGAGCACCCAAAAAATCTTGACGTCTCCGGTAATAGGAATCTGGTAGAAGATCAGGTTGACAAACCAACCCGTAGCAAGACCGAAATATTCGTCAATTTTCTGATCAATGTTGGCGGCCATGGCCGCTATTGGCGAAAGGAAAAGAAAGAGGACTGCCAGCAGACGGTACAGGGACATATTTGGTCGGGTGTTGAAGAAGTGAGGCTGACAAAAGTGGGAAAATATCCTTCGCTGACCTAAAACTCAGGAATCGACAGGGCAACCACCATTTCTCTCAGACCATTGTACAAGTCAAACACCGCACGAGCCCGTTCCAACAAGCTCCTTTTCAAGTCGTCCAGAAGACGGCCAAAGCCATCAGACTCAGGAAAAAATAGTCTTTGCGAGGCTGAGACCATTCAATGATATCGTCTCTCCTGTCCTATTTCTCCATCTATGCCCATCGGGCCCAGGCCCAGCATGATCGTCAGATATGCCTGTATCTTGCTGATGACCTGAGAAACGGTCTTTCAAACAGGCGATACGAGATTCCGGCCAAGAGGATGGTGCTCCCAAGTGTTGCCGCCAACAACACCGGCCATGACGTGATGGTGACCGTGGAAGGAAGCATGGTGAACAGCGTGAGTACCAAGCAGTGATAGACATAAAGCCCATAGGAGATCTTGCCAAGATAGTTGAGCCAAGCGTGCTCCATCACTGTTGCAAAGCGCGGGGCAAAGACCAACAGGGCCAATAGCATCGCAACGCACAGACTGACGATGAACGGAGTGACCACTGTCTGCAAAATGGGACCTATGGACGGAGAAAGATAGAAGTTGACCTTCATGGCCGATAGGACGAACACGGCTGCAAGCAATATCAGGATGGGTGCGAACGCCCAAACTGTCTTCGCGACAAACGCCCGATGCTTCAACGCCAAAAAGGCCACCATGGCACCCACCAACAGGTTCTCAAAACGTGTCATCGCCAATGTCTTTATCCAGCCCTGTGAATTGGACTCCGCTCCATATTTGAAAAGCAGATAGATGGCAATGACCTTCAAAGGGAGCAGCACAGCTATGATCACTGTCAAATGACGCAATGGACTCTTACGGATCTTCCTGAAAATCCAAGGGAATACCACATAGAACAGCTCCTCCACCCCAATGGACCACAGGATCGCCACGCACAGCGATCCGAGAAAGAAGGCCTTGCCCACCTGAGGAACGAACAGCAGGTAATATCTGAACGCATCCAAGTTGAACGGTGCGATCATCGGACTCATGTCTGATGCAAAGAGCTCCAGACAAGTGCCGATCGCAAGTATCAGAAAATAGAGCGGCCAGATCCTGAATATCCTACGCATGTAGAAATGCCCAATGTGGATGCTGCCCTGCTTCCGCTGCTCTGCAATGAGCAGGTAGGTGATCAGGAAACCGCTCAATGCGAAAAAGATGTCCACCCCGAACCCCGCGAACACCCCCATCATAGGGCTAAGATTGGGCAGTCCCATGACCGACCTGTATTGCTCCACATGCGACAGCACCACTGTGAGCGCAGCAATGAAACGCACACCATTGAGATTGGGCAGGTAAGTCGGCATAGGTTCGCCCGACAGTTCGGGGCCTATCCTATCCTGACCTCCGTGCACACCCCTATTGTTCAAAATGATTCCTTATTGTTTGGCAGATGCGCTCCACTTCCTCTTTTCCAAGTCCCACATACAATGGAAGCCTGAGCAGGCAATTGCTGTAACGGTCGGCCTGCGGCAGGTTTCGGCCATCGTGCTGTTTCGTATAGTATGGCGAGGCATGCAAGGACTGATAATGGAAAACGGCATAGATGCCCGCTGCCTTCAAGTGTGCAAGCAGTCCATCGCGCTGGTCGAGCGAGCGGCACACGACATAGAACATGTGAGCGTTGTTGGTGGCGAAGTCAGGAATGAAGGGAGCGCTCAGGTGTCCATCCCTGAAACTGTCCCTGAGGCCATCTGCGTACCATTGCCATAAGGCTCTGCGCTGATTCTGGATGTTCTCCAATTGTTCCAACTGCGCGAACAGATAGGCGGCATTGATCTCTGATGGAAGGAATGAGGATCCGATATCCACCCAGTTGTATTTGTCCACCTCGCCCCGCCAGAATGCAGCGCGGTTGGTGCCCTTCTCCCAGATGATCTCGGCACGTTTGGCCAATTCCCGGTCGTTCACGACCAGCGCTCCTCCCTCACCGCATTGGATGTTCTTGGTCTCGTGAAATGAGAATGCACCCAAGTGGCCGATGCCTCCCAACGCCTGGCCTTTGTAAAAAGAGTCGATGGCCTGCGCGGCATCCTCCACCACCTTCAGTCCATGCCGCGCGACAATGTCCATGATGATGTCCATATCACAGGCCACTCCTGCATAATGCACCACCACGATGGCCTTGGTGCGCGGGGTGATGAGGGCCTCCACACTGGCCTCGTCCATGCCCGGATGGTCGGTGCGGCTGTCTGCAAACCTGATGTGCGCTCCCCGTAGCACGAACGCATTGGCCGTGCTGACGAATGTGTAAGAAGGCATGATGACCTCATCGCCCGGGGCGATATTCAGCAGCAAGGCCGACATTTCAAGCGCATCGGTGCAAGATGTGGTGAGCAGCACGCGATGGAAACCATAGCGCTCCTGCAGCAACTGCTGGCACTGCTTTGTGAAACGGCCATTGCCTGAGAGTTTATTCTCTGCCACTGCGGCAAGAATGTACTCCTGCTCTTTGCCCGACAGATGGGGCTGGTTAAAGGGAATGATGGGTCGGGTCATGTCAGAGACGGGCAATTATCGGAAAATTCAATTCACATGTTCTTACCACGTCTTCTCAAAACTGGCCTTGTCAAACACGGTGTTGTTGGTGATGTACGTGGATCCCATCGGATTGCGGAGAAACAGGGCATTCTTCTTACCGAAAATGCGCGAAAGCACGGCCACGGGGAAGAGGAACAGAAAGAAGATGGCGCTGAGGAGTATGTTCGGGACTATGAGGCTGAGCACATAAGCCAATTTCATCCACAGGAAATCGATCCTGACGGCAAGGTAGTCGGAGAACATTCCCAAGATGCCAATGACCAAAGCTGCTGTCATGGGCCATTTCCAGCCCGTGGCAAGATGCACCACGAGCAGTCCTATGACGATGGTGAGAACGGTTTTTATGGGGTCGGTCTTTGGCTGTTGCATGGCAGAGAATCAGAACAGTGTATAAACGAAGGGCGCCACCGCACTTCCTCCACCAAAAATGAGGAGTATGCCCAGCAGCAATAGGGTGATGATGATGGGTGCGAGCCAGAACTTTTTACGCTCGCGCATGAATTGCCAGAGATCGGAGAGGAAGTCCATGGGTCAGGGTTTATAAGGGATGTGGGTTAACAGGAGAAGATGCTGAGGACAAGTTTTCGAAAATGGCCTGCCCCACCCTTCTGTTGACAAGGGCCGAGGCATGCCCGTCATTGGCATTCACCATACGTTCGGAAGGTGAGAGATCTCCAGTTAAAAGCGATACGTCAATATAGCGGACATCCTCATCATCAAGAAATTCACGGATCCTCTCCATATAAACCTTTTCGCTGAGCTCAAGATCCTGCATGAACGGAAAGAGCACCACCACCAATGGAAGTCGGTGCGTGTGTGCAAATGCTTTGAATGCCCGCAGATCCTGTTTATGCAACTCCATTATGTCGGGCTGTTGATAGGCATTCTCGATATAGCTGAGATAGCTTGAAACATCACCCCGTGGCATGATCCAGTACAGATAGTTCAGGAGATAGGAGCCTCGGACCAATCGTGTCACGGTACTGTTGACCCCATCATAGGGCCCGAAACCTTGAAAATGAAGACCTGCTTTGGCTGCCGAACCATCAATGTCGTTTCCGAAGTATTGAAGCACGATGGTCTCAGGTTCGACTCCGGTCTGTTCAATGAACTTGACCATATCGGCATACTCCTGACCTGTGTCCATCCCATTCCTACCAAGATTCAGCACTGTGGAAGGACGACCTGCGGCCTGCAGGTGTGCGCCCGCCACATTGGCGAACCTGTCCCCGATGTGCTTCAGTCCATGCCCGGCAGTAAAAGAGTCACCCACGAAGAAGATGGCCCGTCCTTGACCTTTGACAGGTTCAGGATCGCGATACCCCATGGAATTCACGGGCTTCCAATACCTCTTGAACCAAAGTTGCGCGCCCAAAGTGTATCCCACTCCATGAGACCGTGGAATGAACATGAAGGCCGCCTCCAGCACGACCAGAATTGCGAAGACCGAGAACATGCTCATGGCAGTTCCTTTCATACGTTCGCCCGCCTGCTCGGAACCGAACACGCTTTTGAGCAACAAAGCCCCTTCCATCAGCAGGAGCGTCAGAACCCCCAGATGCAATATGCGCAGATCATTGATATTCTCGCTGGCGGTGAGCAGCATGGACAGCCCAACAAGCGCGATAATGACAGCCGATCTGTGCAGCAGTGTGAAAATCATGATCAGTCCTTTTTGAATTCGACCATCCATTTCTCCTTGTTCTGCCAGTCGGGCTGTTCGGTCTTGCAGAACACGTGGTCGTTGATCACGAGGTAGTCCATGTCGGTGCTCATGAAACAGCGGTAGGCATCATGCGGGGTGCAGACCACGGGTTCGCCCCGCACGTTGAAACTCGTATTCACCACCAATGCATACCCCGTCTGCTGCTTGAAAGCATGGATAAGCTCCCAATAGCGAAGATTGGTGTCGCGGTGTACAGTCTGCACACGGGCCGAGAAATCGAGGTGCGTGATGCTCTGCACATCGCTGCGTCCGTGATATAGCCGCGTCCAGAGGTCGAGGTCGTGGTAGTTGGCCGGGAGGGGTTTCCTGCGGGATTCCTTCACGGGGCACACCAGCAGCATATAGGGCGAATCGGTGTCGAGGTCGAAATAGTCCTGCGCATCCTCGGCCAGAACTGACGGGGCGAAGGGTCGGAAGCCCTCACGGTATTTTATCTTGAGGTTGAGCTTCTTCTGCATCTCAGGGTTGCGCGCATCGCCCAGGATGCTGCGGTTGCCCAACGCCCGTGGACCGAACTCCATGCGGCCTTGGAACCAGCCCACCACGCTGCCCTCGGCCAGTTTTGAGGCCATGTCGCGGGTAAGGGCGGTATAGTCGTCATAGTGCTTGAAAACAGCCTTCGTTCTTCGGGCCATCAGATCTATCTCCTTGTCGGAGTAGCTGGGACCGAGATAGGAGCCTTGCATCCCATCGCGCGAACCGTCAAGCACCCTTTCCTCTTTGAAATACATGTGACTGGCGGCCAATGCGGCCCCCAATGCCCCGCCAGCATCGCCCGCTGCGGGCTGTATGTAGATGTTCTTGAAGATGCCCGCCTTCTGCAATTTTCCATTGGCCACACAGTTGAGCGCTACGCCACCCGCCATGCAGAGGCTGTCGCTGCCGGTGAGACGCTTGGCCTCCCGGGCCATGAGTATGACAATCTCTTCGGTCACAAGCTGTATGGCCAACGCCAGATTGCAATGGTGCTGTTGCAGCTCGTGCTCCTCATCGCGTCTTGCGAATCCGAACAACTTCTCCCATTTGCTGTCATGCACCATGCGCAGCCCGGTGGCATAGTTGAAATACTGCTGGTCGAGCCAGATGGAGCCATCGGGCTTCACATCCACCAGATGCTCCTTGATGATGCTGACGAAGCGTGCGGTCTCCTCTGCCTCCGGATTGCCATAAGGGGCGAGACCCATGAGCTTGTATTCGCCCGAATTGACTGTGAAACCGAGGAAGTAAGTGAAGGCGCTGTAGAGCAGCCCCACCGAATGTGGAAAGTAGAGTTCCTTGAGGATGGTGATATCCTTGCCATCGCCCAGTCCGATAGAGGCGGTACACCATTCTCCCACCCCGTCAATGGTGAGGATGGCCGCGTGACCGTAAGGCGAGGGGAAGTAGGCACTGGCCCCGTGCGAGAGGTGGTGCTCTGGAAAAAGCAGTTTGACCTTCTTCCTGTTGTAGGGCCCCACTTCCTTTAGCCCTTCATGGATCAGTTTCTTGAGGAACATCTTCTCGTTGAGCCACACTGGAATGGCCTTGAGAAAGGAGACCAGACCTTTGGGCGCAAAGGCATAGTAGGTCTCCAACAGCCGCTCGAATTTGAGCAGGGGCTTGTCGTAGAACACCACTGCGTCCAGTTCGTCCAACTCCAGCCCGGCCTCTTCCAAGCAGTAGCGCACGGCATTCACAGGGAAGTCCGGTGTGTGCTTGATGCGGGTGAAACGTTCCTCCTGTGCTGCGGCCACCACACGGCCACCGATGGTGATGGCCGCTGCGGAGTCGTGGTAAAAGGCGGAGATGCCGAGAATCTTTTTCATCAATAAACCAAGGTAAGGTCGCGAAAGTATGCAAATGCAGGCCACAGTGCGATTGGATGTCCGACAGGGCCAAGGCAAACGCATTATGAAGAATTGAACACCGATCGGACTGATTGGACTGAAAAAAACCGATCTCAAGGGAAAAGAGCAGTGGAAATCAGTTTCATCAGTTCAATCCCTGCCTGTCGGCAGACCGGGAAAACTCTATGCCTTCATTTTTCAGCCTTCCACTATGATCGTGGTAGGATCCATTTTTTCCGTGGTCTTCCGTGTTTCCGTGACTAAAAACATGTTCTTCTGGAGATTATGAACAGATGCTCAGCCATGATGCCCCATATTCTTGAAATCCAAACAGAACTCCAAGTCTCTGCGAAGTTCAGATTCGACCGGTATCAGATTCTGCATGCCATAGAAGCTCACATCAGGGCTGCACTCATGGTCAAAGAAGGCAAGGGCGTAATCCACTTTCAAAATGTTGCAGAGCTTGAAATAATGGAACTTGTAGAAGTCCTTGGTCAGATAATCGCGGTTGGAGAGGTCGAGGAACAGGCTTCCCGGGGTGAGGAAATGGATGTTGATGAGTCCGGCCCCGGTGATGCCCGTCAGGAATGACGTCTGACGCATCAGACCTATCTGCTCAGTGAAACTGAGGTTTTCCATCTGCACCACCTCGAAACCATGGTCCTGCATGATGTGTTCCACCAACGGCTCATCGGTGAAGCGTCTGCGCGCAGCCACCGCCCGCGACATATAGACCCGTCCAGTAGGGACAACAGTGCTGTCCATGGCATGGCCAAGCAGTTCATTGAACAGCAACGACCTCACCTGATGGATCTGGTCGGGAATGAACATGGGGGTCCAAGGCTTCACCTCCGGCATCACCAGGTCCTTTACGAACAGATGCACATCCTTGGGCACCACTTCAATGCGCAGCTCGGGGAACAACTTGAGCGTCTCATTGACAAAGGTCTTCCCTTCCCAATTCTGCGGATAGATGAGCACCAGGTCCTTGAGATGCTCGCGCACCATGAGCAGGCGTGGCAGGCACTCTGATATCCAGAAATAGTAGCTGAACCATGGCGAGTGAATGAGCAGGTAGGTGCGACCATCGTCAAGGCGCTTGGAGGGCAGGCTCTTGCCAAAGCGGCACACCAGCATCTGCTCCACCGCCTTGCGCCAATGGCGATAGTGGAAGTTCTCATCGTAGCCACTGAAGCCGATGTTGGGCGCACAGCCTTGCACCAACATTCCATTGGCCATCACCAGTCCATAGTGGTTCACAAAAACATTGCTCAGCTGCCTTGCGCCCAACCGCACATCCCTGTACGCGTTGTCGGGGCGGAAACGATGCCGCCATTCGGGCCGCATGTTCACAGGAGGCAGATGGTCTATGATGCCCTTAACCGGGCGCGGGGCGATCAGATAGCTCATAACGGGTCAATTGCCCTTGTGGAGCGCAAAGTAGGGAAACATCGGGTGCAACAGGTGCTGCCCTTTGTTGCTGGACAGGGACAGCGCATCCGATCGAAGCCACGGGATGGACAGGATGCCCCGTTTGCAAACCGCTGCGGAGTCGTAGTAGCAAGCGGTCATGCGAATCACTGTCCAGAATTCTGCTGACGTGCTTCCCGCGGATGACCGGCAGCAAGCAGTTCGATCAATTTCAAATTGAAGACCTCGGCTCCGGTCTGGTTCAAATGAGAATCATCTTCAAAATGCAGGGAATCATCAAGCGTGAGGATCCTGTTGAAATCCAGAAAATCAGCTTGACTGCGCAACAGGCCGTGAATGGAATCTCTGTTGGTCATGGCATCATATCTCTCGGATGGCACAGGAGCCTGCACCAGCAGCAGCGGTATGTTCCTTTCCTTCAGTTTTTCAACGATATGGAGGAACGCTTGCCACTGCTGCCCCAGTACCTCAACATCACGATGGGGATAGGTCCGGCCCATGGTCCCGTTGAACTTCACCTCACGGTCAATATAGCCGCTCATGGGAAGGTATCCACTCGAATCGTCCGTGAACTGAAGGAGACGTCCTGACCGTTCTTCGATCCAAGCAAAGAAGAAAGCATGGTATGCCGTGGGGTTCCTGACCGTATTCACCATTTGCCAAGCGTGCATGTCAATGCGGTCACTTCCGAGCATATCTATGGCCGATTCGACCCCATCGTTCCCGAACCCTTCCAAATAGACCTCATAGACCACCAGGCCGGGGGCAATGCCGTCCAGATAACGGTCGAGCAGCATCGCGGTCTGCACCGGGGTCTGCGCAACAGTACCGAGATTGAACGCAGAATATCCATGGGCATTGAAGATGCGCGTGTCGAATCCCATGAAGACCCTGGATGACCCGAGAAAAAGGACATCCACCGCATCCAGATTCTGAACGTCCCCGACACGGAGCAATGTGAGACTTGGTGAATCCAAGAATTTGAAATTGAGATGCAGGGCCGAAACGCGCGCAAGGCCCAAGGTCAATATCCCTCCTGCATAGAACATGGACGCGAACATCACGAACAGCAGCACCGATCGGGCAAACCCCTTCATTGCCTCAGAATTGAAAATAAATGAATGGTGATTCGCCTGACGGGACAAACAGTCCTATCAACAGGATGATGAAGCTGTAGAACGCCCATCTGACCACACGGGGCGACAAGAATCCGAAAAATTCCAGCGCATGGCGGTCCAATCGGCCTTTCCATTCGATGACGAGCAGAAATGCGATCAATGCCGGAATGCTGTAGCCGAGGTCCCAGTAGATCAAGTTGTAGGTCTCCACATATCCTGCCTTGGCAAGGAGCCCTGTGCCCATGTCTGCGATGTATCGCGTGGCATGACCAAGATCCTCTGCCCTGAAAAAGACCCAGGCCACGCAGACCATTGCGAACGTACCGAGCATCCTTCTCAGCTCACCGAAAGAGGGCATTACACGTCCGAGGGCCACAGGGGTCAGATTGTCCCTGTTCCTGGAGGCCAACAGCAATGGCAGGAAGAACAGTGCATGAAGCAGCCCCCACGCTATGAATGTCCAGTTTGCCCCGTGCCAGAATCCGCTCACGAGAAAGATGATGAAGGTGTTGCGCACCTTCGTGCGTGCGCCTCCCCGGCTGCCTCCCAACGGGATGTAGAGATAGTCACGGAACCAAGTAGAGAGTGATATGTGCCACCTGCGCCAGAACTCAGCGATGTCGCGCGAGAAGTAGGGGAACGCGAAATTGCGCATGAGGTCAAACCCGAACAGGCGCGAACAGCCGATGGCGATGTCCGAATAGCCCGAGAAGTCGCCATAGATCTGAAAAGCGAAGAGCACGGCCCCAAGGGCAAGTGTCGATCCGGAGTAGTCTGAGGAGTTGTTGAAGATGAGGTTGGCGTATTCGGCACAGTTGTCGGCAATGACCACCTTCTTGAACATTCCCCACAACATCTGCCGCAGGCCGTCCACCGCCTTGGCCCTCTCGAAGATACGTGGTCTAAAGAACTGTGGCAGCAGATTGGTGGCCCGCTCTATGGGTCCGGCCACCAACTGCGGAAAAAAGCACACGAAGGCGGCAAAGGCCATGGGGTCTTTGGACGGCTCCAGCTTTCTGCAATAGACATCAATGCTGTAGCTCAGGGTCTGAAAGGTGTAGAAGCTGATGCCCACGGGCAGCACAATGTGGAGCATCCCTACCTTGATGGGCATGCCCATTACGGTGAATGCGGCAATGAAATTGTCGAGAAAGAAGTTGTAGTACTTGAAGAAGCCGAGAAAACCGAGATTGACGATGATGCTTGCGGCCAGCAGCAGCTTGCGCCTTGCGGCCCGTTCCTCTCTGCCGAGCATCAGCCCGATGCCGAAATCGAGCAGGGTGCTGAAGGCGATGAGCGAAAGGAAACGCCAGTCCCACCAACCATAGAACACGTAGCTGGCCACCACGATGAGTAGGTTCTGCGCCTTCAGACTTCGCTGAAACACGAACCAATAGAGCGCGAACACCACCGGAAGGAACAGCGCGAAGTCTATGGAGTTGAAAAGCATGCTGCCGGGCCGGTCTCAGTAGGGGCTGTTCAATGCGCTTGGCCTCCTGCTCGCCTAAGGCTGGCAAATATACTTGCGGCCACTACCAGCGGCCAGTTCGTTTTTCCGTTTCGGCCGGGCCCAAATAGAAAAACGATGGCTTTGCCTGCGCACACTCGCTGCATGATAGTTCAGATACGTACCCCTGCCGATCTGTCCAGTTTGGCAGGAACGGCAGACTTCAGTTCCTCCCTCATCCGTTATCCATGGCTGTCGCCTTACACTTGCCTTCCAATCAGCCTCAGAAATACGAGGACATACACCATATATGCAAGCCCAGTGCCCAATGCCGCGCCTATCATGCCGAGCCATGGGATGAGAAGCAGGTTGAGCAGCACATTCGAAATGAACAGGATGGCGTAGGTGGCCGACTGCGTCATCGGGCGTCCTATCTGACCGAAGACCTGCAACAGTGGAAAGAACCCTGCACACAGGCACAGGAAGAATGAAAGCACCAGCAACGAAGGCAGCCCGGCCCTGTATGCGGCATATTCTGGAATGGCGAAGGCCGACACCACGAACCCGACACAGACGAGCGCCATGAAACCAGTGCCCACTGCATACGACTGCAATGCCTGCTCTTTCAGAAACTCTCTGAACATCGGTCGGTCCCGGTCCATATACGTTCGGGTGACCTTTGGATTGACCCAACTGCGCACCATGGTCATGAACTGCAGGAACAGGTCGGATGCCAAGGAAATGAAGGTATAGATCCCAGTGGTCCTGGCATCGGTGAAGGCGCCCAGCATCAACACATCCACCTTGGTGCTCGAATCGAGGAACAATGCGCCCCATAATGCCTTGATGCCATAGTTAAAGTCGCGTTTGAAGAGCTTCAGCGCATCTTTCAGACTGAAGGAGGCCACATCCCAGAGGCACACGGCCAAGAAGGTG